>JAAYEB010000178.1 GCA_012728995.1 Fibrobacter sp.
TCGTTACTATTTTGGTAAACATAAACAGAATTTATGGATCAAATGTATCATATGGAGTGCTGGGTGCAGATCTGAACAACGGATATTGTGTAGTGATTACCAACTCCCTTGGATTTAAATATCACAATTATGGCAATAATTTATGCGATTATGTAATTTTTCCTTTTTCGGTAACACGAGCCAAAGGAATTTCATGAGATTGACAGGTTATTTCATTATTTTAATCGGACTTGCCGGTATTCACCTATCCTGCACGAATCGAGAGTCCGCTGTAGAAAAAGCCACTAAAAATAAAATCCTTCTTTTCGGTAATCAAACCGAACCACAGGATCTTGATCCGCACATAGTCACTGGTGTTCCCGAATTTCAGATTATCGAGTCTCTTCTTGAAGGATTAACAATCCTTGACCCCCAAAATCTCTCTCCCCTGCCCGCAACCGCTTCATCGTGGGAAATTTCAGATAACGGTCTTGTCTATACTTTCAATATAAGAAAAAATGCAAAATGGTCAAATGGCGACCCCGTCAAAGCTTCAGATTTCGTTTTTTCCTTTCAAAGAATCCTCTCCCCTGCACTGGGTAGTGAATACGCCTACATGCTATACTGCATCAAAAACGCACGGGAATTTAACAAATCTCAGATTGACGATTTTTCTGAAGTCGGGGTGAAGGCTGTCGGAGACTCAATACTGCAAATTGAACTGTGCAAACCTGTCCCCTATTTCCTCTCACTTATTGCGCATCACTCCTGGTATCCTGTACATCCACCAACAATTCTGAGATTCGGGAGTATCGATACCCGCGGCTCTAAATGGACACGTCCCGAAAACTTTGTCGGAAACGGTCCGTTTATTCTTGATTCATGGGATATAAACAAAATCATAATAGTCAAAAAAAGCGGGACATATTACGACAATGAATCTGTCTCTCTCAATGGAATCAATTTTTATCCGATAGAGAACAACCTTACCGAAGAGCGCTCATTTCGCACAGGACAACTTCACATAACATCATCCTGCCCTCTTAATAAAATCCGGTGGTATCGTTCAAACCAGCCTCAAAACCTTCGAGTTGATCCTTACCTGGGAACCTATTATTACCTGGTAAATGTGAACAACAAACCACTTGACAATAAAAATGTCCGTAAAGCACTTGCACTTGCTATTGATCGTGAAGCGCTTACAGAGCATGTTCTTGAAGGCGGTCAGCTCCCGGCTGCAAGCTTTACTCCGCCCAATGTAGCCGGATACACTTACGGCAACGCGCTTTCCTTCGACACAACAGAAGCACGGAAACTCCTTGAAGAAGCCGGATATGACAAAAACAACCCGTTCCCTCCGGTTTCCCTTCTTTATAATACTCACGAATCTCACCATACGATAGCACAGGCCATTCAACAGATGTGGAAAATATATCTTGGAATCGATATTACACTTATCAATCAGGAATGGAAAGTCTACCTGGAAACGACTCAAAACCACAAATATGATCTCGCCCGCATGGGCTGGATCAGCGATTACAACGATCCAAACAGTTTTCTGGATTTATGGATAACCGATGGCGGTAACAACCGGACCGGCTGGTCAAATTTGACATACGATTCACTTGTCCATGCAGCTTCTTTGATATCTGACAAAGAAGAACGATTCAGGCTTTTCAGTGAAGCGGAAAGAATTCTGCTTGATGAGCTGCCGGTTCTTCCGATCTATTTCTATACAAATGTTTATCTTATACATTCATCTGTAATGGGATGGACGCCCAACATTCTCAATAATCATAACTATAAATTTATTGATCTGGAATAAAATGGGTAAATTTATACTGAAACGAATTTTTCTCGAAACATTACCATCACTGCTGGTTATCATAACGGTAACGTTTTTTTTGATCCGGCTTGCACCCGGAGGTCCGTTCAGTTCAGAAAAACAGATTTCTGCAGAAGTACTTGAGCAGTTGAATTCTCATTACGGAATGGACAAGCCACTTTTTGCACAATATTTCAGTTACCTTCTGAATATTTGCAAGGGAGACTTCGGACCATCATTTAAATATCCCGGAAGAACAGTGACAGAACTGATAAGCGAATCTTTTCCGGTTTCACTGGAGCTTGGATTATATGCATTGATATTTGCAATCCTGACCGGAATCCTGGCCGGAGTTGTAGCTGCGTTAAAACCCGGATCGTTTATGGATTATTTTACGATGTCTGTGAGTATGGCCGGGATTTGCATTCCGGCTTTTGTGCTCGGTCCGCTTCTGGTACTTGTTTTCTCGCTAAAGTTCGGGTGGGTCAATGTTTCGGGATGGAATACGTTTTCGGATCGTATACTTCCGTCAATAACTCTCGGAATGATGTACGTTGCGTATATAGCACGTCTTACCCGTGGCGGGATGCTTGAAACAATGGTTCAGGATTTTATTTATACAGCCCGTTCAAAGGGACTCAGCGAAACGGCTGTAATATTCAAACACGCACTCCGGGGGGCCCTTCTTCCGGTGATTTCTTTTATGGGACCTGCAGCCGCCGGAATGATATCCGGTTCATTTGTTGTAGAAACGATTTTTTCAATCCCCGGACTCGGGCGATTTTTTGTAACCGCAGCATTTAACCGTGATTACACGATGATCCTTGGTACTGTAATATTTTATGCAATTATAATTATCATTTTCAATACTCTTGTAGATATTATTCAAACGATTCTAAACCCACGACTCAGAAATTACTGACATGAGCGAAAAACCACAAGACATTAAAGCCATACCTTCGGGTAATTCCCTTTGGAAAGAGGGTATGGGCCGTTTTATGCATAATAAACTTGCAATCTTCGGATCGGTTTTCCTTTTCATCCTTGTCTTGTTATGCGTGCTGGCTCCTTTGATAGCTCCTTACTCATACGAAACACAGAATCTTTCGTATGGGTCTGAGCCTCCCGGCAGTTCACACATTATGGGAACAGACCCTTTGGGAAGAGACCTCTTTACACGTATTCTTTACGGCGGAAGAGTTTCGTTTTCAGTAGGCCTTTGCGCTACAGCAGTTTCGGTTCTTGTCGGAGTAATATGGGGATCTTTTGCAGGATGGTTTGGAGGGAAAATTGATACGATCATGATGCGAATGGTTGATATAGCATATGCGTTTCCATTTACAATATTTGTTATCATACTCATGGTGTTTTTTGAACGCAGCATGCTGCTTCTTTTTGCTGCTATCGGTGCAGTAGAGTGGCTTACCATGGCCCGTATAGTCAGAGCCCAGGTGATGTCCATAAAACATCAGGAGTTTATTGATGCAGCCAGGGGGCTGGGTCTTTCTACACACCGGATAATCTTTCGCCACATTCTTCCAAACATTACCGGACCTGTTATAATCTATTCGACACTGACAATACCTGCAGTAATGCTTCTTGAAGCATTCCTGAGTTTTTTGGGCCTTGGTGTACAGCCTCCTGCAAGTTCATGGGGAATTTTGATTCGTGAAGGTGCCGAAACAATGGAAGAATATCCCTGGCTTCTTGTCTTTCCGGGACTTGCACTCTCTTTAACCCTGTTTTCGCTTAATTTTATCGGAGATGCTTTACGTGATGCACTTGATCCAAGATCATCAAGGGAGTAGCCAAAATTGATTCTCGATGTCAGAAACATAAGCACAGTCTTTCATCTTCGCAGGGCAGATATTCATGCTGTAAAAGACGTTTCGTTTCAGCTTTTTAAAGGAGAAACTTTGGGAATTGTGGGAGAGTCCGGTTCCGGAAAAACTGTTTTATGCCAGTCAATACTTGGTTTACTCCCCAAACCACCTGTAAAAACTTCCGGGCATGCATATTTTGACAATACTGATCTTCTTGATTGTGACAGCAAAAAACTGCGTCAGATCCGCGGTAACCAGATAAGCATGATATTTCAGGACCCGTCATCGGCTTTTAATCCCTATTTGAGACTCTCGGAACAGTTGATAGAACCGCTGATTTCTCATGGGTATAAGTCAAGAAAAAACGCGTTAGAAAAAGCCCGGATAATTCTTTCCGAAACAAAAATCCCGCAGCCCCAAAAAAGAATGTACCAGTATCCGCATGAATTCAGCGGCGGAATGCTTCAACGGGCAATGATCGGTATGGCACTTATTACAAACCCCAGAATTGTAATTGCCGATGAACCTACAACAGCTCTGGATGTAACGGTTCAGGCCCGGATACTTCAGCTTATGAAAAGACTGCAGAATCAGTACTCGCTTTCGATAATCTTTATTACCCATAATCTGGGTATTGTAGCCGGATTTTGCGACCGGGTTGTAGTAATGTACGCCGGAGTAGTACTGGAAACCGCATCAACAGCAGATCTTTTCAATCATACTGCACATCCATACACAAAAGCACTCATAAAAAGTGTTCCGTCGATAGATAACAGCAAAGATTCCCTTTACATGATTCCTGGAATGCCACCAGATCCTGCAGCCAGGTTGAGTGGATGTCCATTTGAGCCCAGATGCCGGTACAGAACCGACAAATGTCTGAAATCAGAAAACAGGCTCAGGGAAACAGGTAAAAATCATTTTACATCATGCATTCGTGTTCTCGAAAGTGAATTATCGCTTTAATTTGACCAGAGGAGTTTTTTTGATATCAACCCCATTTTTACATGTAAAAAACCTTACTGTCTCCTATAAAAAGGGTAAGACTGTTTTCACTGCAGTAAAAAATGTCAGTTTGACTCTTGAACAGGGTAAAACACTTGGACTGGTTGGCGAATCAGGATGCGGGAAAACTACTCTCGGGCGTTCCATACTGCAGTTTCACAAAAATGACAGCGGTCAGGTTCTGCTTCAGGGAAACGATCTCTCGGCCATGAATACTGCCAGTCTTAAGCGATACAGGCCACTGATGCAGATGATATTTCAGAATCCTTACAGGTCACTTAATCCGAGGATGACAGTGCTTGACATTCTTTCTGAACCATTTCGTATAAAGGAGAGAATATCCCAAAAAGATTGTATTCAGAAAGTGAGCGAACTTATGCTTAATACCGGTCTTGATCCGTTTATGATGCGCAAATTTCCACATGAATTCAGCGGCGGCCAGCGCCAGCGAATTGCCATTGCCCGTGCTCTTGCCGCAGATCCGCTTCTTGTTATAGCCGATGAACCGGTTTCGTCGCTTGATGTCTCTGTTCAGGCACAGATACTTAATCTCTTGCGGGAGATTCATGAGAAAATGAATCTCAGCATGATTTTTATTTCACACGATCTTTCTGTTGTCAGATATATCTCGGACGATATTGCAGTCATGTACCAGGGGAAAATAGTAGAGAAAGGACCATGCGACCGGCTTTTTTCCAACCCGCTTCATCCGTACACAAAAACACTTCTGAGTGCCATTCCGGTTGCGGATCCGTCAAAATCGTTTTACACAAAAATCGATATTGAAAATGAATTTAATCCAGAGGAAACAAAAAGAGGTTGCCTTTACAGTAACAGATGTCCTTTTATAATGGATATCTGCAAAGAAGCAGAACCTGCACTTGAAACTGTTGATAATAATTCAAACCATGAATGTGCATGTCATTTGATAAACAGCGGGTCTTGACTTTTCTCTTTTTTGCAGAATGTGATATAAAAAATGCATAACCGCTCTTGAGTAAAAATACTATATTATAATCTAATTATATCAATTTTACATGCAGGGTTAATTTTTACTGAATATTTCAGGGAAAAACCTTAATGATAATATTTATTTATTAATTTTGTCATATCCAAATACTAAATTATGATTTTTTCAAACTCTGTGAAAAACATTTTCTTTTATTGTCTGGCTTTCATCTCTTTTGCAGCAAGTATTTACCACTTCAGTGGCATCTTTTTTGAAATAGATGATTCACCTGTCTGGTTTCACTGCATATTTGTTGCTGTAAATATTTTCGGTATATATGGATTTTTGAAAAGACCCAAAATCTATTTCTATTTTTTTATCTTTTTGATTATTCAGCAGTATTTTTATCATGGTCAGGATTTAACAGAATTATGGAAAGCAGAACAAAAGATACACTGGATAAGTCTTTTAACTCTGTTAATCTTGCCATTAGGATTAGTTTGCCTTTATGATGATTTGAGGCAGAATAAAAAGTAAAATTATTTTATGTTTGATGGTTATCAGGTTTTTCCTGACATTGCATGAACAGACCTGTTAATTATTTTCCTTATTTCGTATCAGTTCTACAAGATCCTCAACGCTCATGATATCAACACTGTCCGGTAATTTTTCATCACTGCTGCATATGGCACATTTATAAGTTGATGAAATATCATAAAGCCTGAAATACTTATGCGGTAATGTTTCTTTATGTAAAACAAGGTCAATTTTATGGTTATCATATGGCAGAACCGAAAAAGAGTTCAGAGGACAGGAAAGCCCTTTTCCAATAGCTTTAATATAACTCTCTTTTAAAACCCACATTTTAAAAAACAGATCATTGAACCTCTCTTTATTGTTACATCCAAACAACATCTTTTTTTCAGAATCCGAAAAAAAACGGTTTGCAATTCCTTTATCCATCTCCCTGATTTTTTCAATATCAATTCCTGTTTCACTATCATCAATAACACACCCCACCCAGTCTCCTGAATGTGTAATATTAAAATGCAGTGAAGAATTCTCCAGAAAGGGTTTTCCTGTTTCAGAATCAATGCAGATATTCACGTCTCCTGCAATGCCTTCATGGTTCAGACAATACATTAAAAGAGATTCCGCAATAAGACTCCTGTAAGCATCCTCTTTTCTGTAAAATTTTGAAGCCCTGATCCTCCTCTGTTCAGAACAATTATTATACAGAAAATAAAAAAGGCTGTCTTCAACAGTTTCGGCTCCACAAACAGCTTTTATTATTTTTTCCATTCAGATATCAAACCTTGATTATGACCCATGTAATACATCATTCCATATCAGCCGTATTAATAATCCTTATGCAAATAAATACAACTATCAACATATAAAAGAATATAAAAACCGGGTCTGATACAGTTAAACTAAACGATACAAGTTCTCTTATAATTGACATAACTAAATACAAAATGATAATCATTAAAAGAAAAAGCGGAAACAGGGCAAAATGTTTTCTGATAAGCAGCATAACTGTAAGAGGTAATGCCTTTGTAATCAAAAGAATTCCTGATAAATAAAAAACAGTTTCCCGAAGAGGTGCAAAAACAATATTATAATTATAAAAATATTTTAAAAGAAATACAGACGAACTTAATACGATTGTAATTAATATTGGAAAAAGCATCATTATTATAAAAAACAATGGCAATATGTAAGCTCTTTTGACAGGCAGAATTAAATAAAACACAGCACTGCCGCAATATTCTCTGTAAAAATGCATCTGAAACAGTATCGTAGTTAATACCACAAGGGAAAGCATTGCAAGGTTGCTTAAAGTTAATTCAAAAATTCCTGAAGGTAAAACGAGGTATACTGCCCCACAGATACCAAGCATCAGATCCAACATGAGCATTCGGTATAAAAACAACTTATGCAGATCCACAAATTTCCTGAAAGGAAATTTGTGTTTTACTTCTTCAATCATGACTTCTGTCTAAATCCTTTAAAAACAGCATCGTCTTCAAAACAAAACTTGTAAATAACATAACACAAATACCGGATACAATATTTCCATATTGATCAATCCCCTCTGTAATCAGAATCAGCTTCCTTTGCGGTAGAATTAAATCAAAAGCAACAAACAAACAAAAGGAAATAAATACTGTGTACATTATAAAATTTACACCAGTAAAAAGTATCCGGCCTTTTTTACGATTTCGCGAAGTCAAACAGGTATTAATACAATCATTCATAAAGAAGAGAAAAACAAATACCGAAATAAACAATAACCGTCCGGTGTGAATCGGAGGTAAATCACTTAAAAAGTCGGAAACATATTCTTGCGGAATCTCCGACACATTTCCCGAAAATATTTCTTCTGGTGATCTGTTGTCTGTACCTGTTGACTGCAGAACCGAATCGGGGATATCATCTTTTAATATAATAATATCAGATGTAAGATACTTAAAAACCAGTGAAGCATTTATTGGTATCCTGTATCGAACAGCTTCAGGCTGGTCCAGACTGTCTGGAATCGTTATTATACCACCAACATATCTTGAAATTTCTCCACTTTTTTGATTGTAATCAGTAATCATCTCTGTTGGACATATTGATTTGATGTCCGGAGGCACCTGGGAATTGATTCCAAAGAATAAGCAAAATGAAACCAGCACTGAAATATACACTGCAGCAGAGATCATATAAGCAGATATAAAATAGCTTTTTTTTACAGGTAACAGGTTTGTACACCTTGACAACAAACTTTCAGACGAATCCGAAAAATCAGTTGGTACTGCTTTCAGTGAAGAAATAAACCGGATTGAAACTGCACTGGTTATAAATAAAAATACAGTTTCAAGTTTTTTCAGATTACCACCAAAATATAACAAACATGCTGTTAACAGAAGGCAATAAAAGGCAGGATTGTTAACAGGAGAAAAGAAAACAGTTTTCAGAAAGAATATAAACAGCGAAATTATCTTTTTCATATGATGTCAACCAGATATATCTTTGCTGTAATATTTTTCAAACACCGTCCCGGGTGACATATCAGAATTTTTTATCACATCATCGTATACTATTTCACCTGATCGTAATATAATCATTCTGTCGGCAACTGATGAAAGTTCAGATAAAATATGTGTTGCATACAGTATGGTCATACCCTGTTGCTTCTGAAATCCCCTCAGCATATTCTGGATCCTTATTCTCATCACAGCATCAAGACCATTAAAAGGTTCATCGAGAATCATTATCTTTGGTTGTATTGAGCCTGCAAGAGCTATTTCTGCGAGTCTTTTCTGTCCCTTGCTCAATCTGTTTAGTCTTCTGTAAGGGTCAACTCTGCAAAAATCAATTAGTTCCAGGTATTTATCACGGTTCCACTGAGGATATAAAGACGAAAATAAACCGGCAATTTCATTTGTTGTAGCCCAAGGAAGAAAACCTGCGCTATCCGAAACAAATCCTGTTTGTGCACGAATTTCTGGAGGAATATTCCTGCTATCAGTTCCCAGTACAGTACAGATCCCCTCCTGCGGCTTTAAAAGACCGAGAATGATATTAAACAGAGTGGTCTTGCCTGAACCATTGGCACCCACAAGAGCAACAGATTCACCCTCTTTTATTGTAAAGCTAACATCGCTTAATGCCTTGAGAGTTATGTAGTATTTTGTAATTTTGCTGCATATGATTATTTCATTATTCATTTTTTCTGACCTTTACACATAATCATAAATCAACATGATCTGCGTATCACCAGATTACCTTCAACCTCAATACATTTTCCGTTTCGTCCGGTTTTGACAGTATGGGGTGCCAGTATAAAACGCAGTATCAATGAGATAATTCCATGATTGTTAAAATCGTATGATGTCAAATAGTTTTCCATGGCATCAAGGGTATTATCAAATGAAATAACAGACAGATCATCGGGAATATGTATGTTTCGTTCCTTCAGGTAATCGATTGCAATTGTTGCGGCAAAATCATTGGCTATAACCCATGCCGTAATCGACCTGTCCTCAAGAGCTTTGTCAAACATGGGTTTCATTTTTTCGAAGATTTCACCACTGGCACAATTTCGTTCTGTAAAATATTTGACCAGATTATAACCCAGATTTCCAAACCTCCTGAGAAACGCTTCATTGGCCTCCTTTTTCCAGTTCTGGTACTGATTGACAAGCTCCCGCAGATCTTCCTGACATTCACCATTTTTAAGGTAATCCCATTTATAGGCATAATCACTGTAAACGAACGGAACCACACCATTTTCAATACCAGCCCGCTCATACATTTCGGAGATTGTGTCAAACCGTTGCTGAGACCATAATGCCCTGTGAAATGGTGATACAAAAGCAATCTTTCTGTGACCTTTGCCAAGCAGATACTGTGCAACCCTTTTGGCTGGATAAGCTGATGCAGTTGCAGTAAAAAACTGCACCATACGATTCCCGCTGATACTGCGGGGAGTCTGCCACCCACCCACAACATCAAGCACTGCCACACTTCTTCCTAGCCTTGACAACCGGTCGAGAACCTCTTTTGGAGTACTGTCAAGATTTGCAACTATGAAAATGTATCCCAGAATGGAACGGTCGCTCAAATCATACTCTTTTCTAGAACCGGTATGGATAAACCGCATACGGCCATGCTCTCTATAGTAAACTATCAGGTCGAGCTGAATATTCATTTTCATACACTCTGATTCAAGTGTTCGAAAATAACTTTTATCCTGGTAATCAACCCAGATTTTCCCATCCTCCCAACCGCACCCTATTGCAACGATTCTCGCATGTCCGGTACTGCCTGTAAGTGATGGAATAAAGTAATTCTTGTTTTGTGATTCAATTATTCTCTGCTCAACAAGAATCTCCAGTGATTTTTTCATTGTCGCAAACGAAACCCCATAAAGCCTTTGCAATTCCTTGCATGATGGCAGCCGGGTGCTTCCTGAATATCGTCCTGTAACAATATCTTTATACAATTTTTCAGTCACATATTGCCAGGCACTGCTGCCTTTCTGTTTGCTTAAAGATTGAGGTCCACGAAATACTGTTTTTTCTTCATCTGTTTTCTTTAATGGTTTGTTACTATAAAAGCTGCGATTTCCCTGAGAATCTGAAACAATTTCTCCTGTTTCTTCCAGATATTTCAGTGCTTTCCACATGGTTACAAACGATACACCCGAAGTTTTTGCCAGCGATCTGATTGACGGCAAAAGAGAAACATTGCTTTGTTTAATCAGATCAAGGTACTCACAGGCACGTTTTATTCCTGGTTTCTGTTTTTCCATAACTCATCAACCCCCCTTCATTTCACCTGTCAATTTTGTTTTTACAGGTCAATGATTCAGGCATTTTTCATCTTTCAATCATCCATTTTCAGAAAATGTACACATACTTCGTACTTCGCAAATTTTGCTTCAAAACATGACAATATCAAAAAATCAAACGTGAACATTCCTGAAATATGACCGTTTTGTTGTTAATGATATAAAACTATATCATTTTATGAAATTGTGTTAATAATTTTAAGTTTTTTGGAAATAATTAATGTTTATATTTTGTATCTAGTTGAATATCAAAGAATTTAATTGATTTCTTTATTTTTTATTTATTAAGCTGTGAACGGAGTATCTTAAAATGAGTATTGATGGTTATTTATTAGGATACGATATCGGTAGTTCATCAGTAAAAGCTGCTGTGATTGAGATCTCTACAGGACAAGTTGTTGCATCTGCTACATCACCCGACAGTTTTGAGCTGGAGATTCTGTCACCTGAACCCGGATTTGCTGAACAACACCCCCAGACATGGTGGGCACATGTACAGGATGCAACCAGTCAGCTTAAATCCTGCGGGAAAATAAGTTTTGATGATATCAGGGCTGTTGGTATCTCTTATCAGATGCATGGGCTCGTTATGGTAGACAAGAAACTTGAGCCGCTGGCACCTTCAATTATCTGGTGCGACAGCAGAGCTGTTGAAATCGGCCAAAGAGCACTAATGGAGCTTGGTGAACAAAAGTGCATGAATCATCTGCTTAATTCCCCAGGAAATTTCACAGCTTCCAAATTGAAATGGGTTGCTGATAACCAGAAAAACATCTTTGATAATATCCACTGTTTCATGCTGCCTGGTGATTACATCGCCCTCAAACTGACCGGATCAGCATCAACAACAGCTTCTGGTCTTTCAGAAGGTATTCTTTGGGATTTTCTGGAAAACAAACGTGCAGATTTTCTTCTTGAACATTATGGAATCGCTCCAGCTCTCATTCCTCAAATTGTTCCCACTTTTGGTATTCAGGGAACAATCAGCAAAGAAGCATCATCTGTTCTGGGTCTTCCTGAAGGGATTCCGGTGTCATACAGGGCAGGAGATCAGCCTAACAATGCATTGTCGTTGAATGTATTGCAGCCTGGAGAGATTGCAGCAACCGCCGGAACATCGGGAGTTGTGTACGGTGTTACCGACAAGGCATCTTATGATAATGAGGGTCGTGTAAACACATTTCTTCACGTTAATAACAGAAGCGATTCCCCAAGACTGGGCATTTTGTTATGTGTTAATGGAACCGGAATACTTAACCGGTGGTTTAAAACTCTTTTGGGGAGCTGGAGCAGCGATCCGATTTCTTATGCACAGATGGATCAGGAAGCAGAAACTGCACCACCATGCAGCAACAGGTTGCGTATTCTGCCCTTTGGGAATGGAGCAGAGCGGACTCTGGGCAATCTTGCCATAAATGCATCAATACACAACATTGATCTTACACGTCATACCCGTGCTCATCTGCTTCGGGCTGCCCAGGAAGGGATTGTTTTTGCCATGATGAACGGAATCGATATAATGCGTTCCATGGGAGTCAAAAACAGTGTAATACGTGCAGGAGATGCCAATATGTTTAAAAGCAGACTGTTTACGCAGGTCTTTGCTACTGTCGCAGGTAATGCTGTGGAACTGTACAATACCGATGGAGCTCAGGGAGCTGCCCGCGGTGCCGGTATCGGAGCCGGTATTTATAAAAATGCCAGTGAAGCATTTTCTGATCTCAGGGTTATCAGGCAAATTGAACCGGATAGAGAAACTGGTTCTCAATATATAGATGCATATAATGAATGGCTGGAAATATGTAATTCAAGAATAAAACAGGAAAAGGAAAACCTTTTATCACAAAACAAGGATGAGATGTGTACAGTTTCCTGATTGTTGATTTAATTATCCTTTCAGAAAGATACTTTTTAGATTAATTTATATTAACACAGATAAGGAGTGCAGTTTAAAATGTCACAACAAAAATCACTTCACAGCATATGCAAATGGACTTTTCATGCTGGAAAAGGCGGTTTCACCCCTAATGATATGCGCAAACAGTGGGACAGCGAAAATCTGGATACAGTTAAAATCGTTCAGATTATCAAGGATAAAATTGCTCCACGTCTTCCTGACAATATTGAACTGGGGTATGAAGTTCATTACGATACAGAAATCAACGAAGCCAATGCACAGGCATGTGCTGATGCACTCATTGATGCAAATATGACATTGGCCATGATCACCCCCGGTGCACATTCTCATTTCGCTTATGGCGGGATAGCATCACCAGACAAAAATGAACTGGCTGCTGCACGTGAACTCGGACTCAAAACTGTAGATCTTGCTTATGGTATGCTGAAAAAAGCCTGGCATAAAGAAGCTGTACCTACATTTGTCCTGTGGAACGGTTCATACGGATACGATATTGCATCAATCGGTGTACAGAAAATGTATCAGAACATGAAAGAGAGCGTTGCACAACTTTGTAAATATGAAGAGGAAAAGGGCGGCGAACTGTTCATGGCAATTGAGCCTAAACCCAATGAAGGACATCCTGCCATGATGCTGCCTACTGTTGCAAGTGCTCTTGTTTTCTGGCACAAACTCGAAGAAGAGTTTGGTATTTCAAGAAACAAAAAAGGAATAAACAAAGAATTCGGCCATACAGAGATGATCGGTCTTGATCTTATTTACGATACTATTGAAGAGATCGATAACAATGCACTGGTTCATATGCATGTTAACAGCCAGGGTTTAAATGATGGTATAATACTTGGCGGTCCGGGCAAATATGATATTGACCATGGAGTTCGTATCAACGGTATAAATATCGCGATTGCAGGTTTGATGCGTCGTGCGGGCGGATATAGCCGCTGGAAAGGCCACGACATGCAGCCACGAGCTTACGATAATGAAGAGCAGAGCATTGATCGCGTAATCAGAAGCATACTTTCCTGGGAAGCATGTGATTATGCTGCACAGAATCTTGATGAATCATCACTTCTGAAGTACCTTGAGAACCGCGAAACTGCACGCGCCGAAGACATAATGCGTGGTGCATTGGTTGATGCGCAGAAGTATTTTGACAAAATTTACAAGTAAGTAAATTTCAACAGCCGTTTAAAATATTAAACGGCTGCTTTCAACCCAGGTCCTGATCAGGAGGAAAACAAATGAATCGTATTTTTAAATTAACCACTTAATAATCCTGATTATCTCTTCGATTCTGTTTTTACATTGAACAAAGAATTATAAAAGCACAGAAATTATATTGAATTCAGGATTTTGAAAAGGTATATCTGCAAATAAGTCAGTATGCTAAAATCATACATTGCAGCTAAAAAGTTAATTATAAGCCTGACAATTTTGTCATTTTTAAATGCAAGAATTACCTGAATTAAATTTACACGGGGAGGCGAGACAATGCGGAAAACAGAATCAAGGAAAACTCTTTCTCTGACTTTACTGTTCCTTTTGGCTGTTTCATCATTCGGCGAAAATGGTTATGATCTATGGCTGCGTTATGTCTCTGTTGAAACATCACACTTATCTCAATACCAGAGTGCTGCAACAGAAATAGTTTTTGAAGGTACATCCGAAACCATGGAAGCTGCTAAAAATGAGCTTCTTGCAGGGCTTGAAGGTCTTTTGGGGCAAGCTGTTCCAGACCAGTCTGCAGTTACCTCGAATGGAGCAATTGTTGCAGGAACACCCGAAAATTCACCAATAATTAATGGATTGCAACTGGACCTTGATGCCGATCCGGAAAGCTACAAAATTGTTTCAACAACATACAGCGGTAACTCCATTATTGCAATCGCTTCTTCGGGAGAGACCGGCGTTTTATATGGTACGTTTCATCTTTTACGGCTTATTCAAACCGGTGAATCGATTTCGGGTCTTAATATCAATGAAAAACCTAAAATCAAAAGACGGCTTCTGAATCACTGGGATAATGAAGATCGTTCTGTTGAACGCGGTTATGCCGGGAAATCTCTCTGGAAATGGAGTGAATTGCCAGGCAAGATAGACGATCGCTATAAAGACTATGCGCGCACATGCGCATCTATAGGTATCAATGGAACAGTTCTCAACAATGTTAATTGCAATATCGGCAACAACAAAAACATGCTTACAACCAGCTATCTTCAAAAAGTCAAGGCGCTTGCGGATGTGTTTCGACCCTATGGAGTAAAGGTTTATCTATCTGCTCTTTTCAGTGCACCACAGGTACTGGGTGGACTGGGAACAGCAGACCCAACCAACTCTTCTGTTCAACAGTGGTGGAAAAACAAATGTGATGAAATTTACCAACTTATTCCCGATTTTGGCGGGTTTCTGGTTAAAGCCAATTCTGAAGGACAACCAGGACCAAAAACTTATGGAAAAACTCATGCTCAGGGCGCCAACTGCCTGGCTGATGCAATTGCTCCTCATGGCGGTGTTGTTATATGGCGCGCGTTTGTATACGATAACGAGGTTGATGCAGACCGCATGAAACGTGCTTATAAAGAGTTTAAAGCGCTTGATGGAGATTTCAGTTCGAATGTAATAATACAGGCAAAAAACGGCCCGTTTGATTTTCAGCCCCGCGAACCGGTTCATCCCCTGTTTAACGGACTTGATCATACCTACGTTGGCGCTGAACTTCAGATTACCAAGGAATATCTCGGACAAAGTATTCATCTTGTCTATCTGGCACCAATGTGGAAAGAGATTCTCGATTTTGATACTTACAGAGATGGAGAAGGTTCGACAGTTGCGAAGTATCTTGAATCTGATACATTATCCATGATTGCAGGCGTTGCAAATACCGGATCAGATATGAACTGGTGCGGCCTTCATTTCAATCAGGCAAACTGGTACGCTTTCGGAAGACTGGCATGGGATTATACACTTTCGTCAAATAAAATAGCTGATGAATGGACAAAAATGACATGGGGATGGACTACAACAATTGTATCTACCATCAAAAAAATGCTCGCGGGTTCACATGAAGCGTGTGTGAATTATACCGGTGCATTGGGATTGGGTGGGATCTTCGCTTATAATCACCACTACGGACCTGACCCAGGTTTTAATGGCGATCCAAGCCATCCCGACTGGAACTCTGTTTACTGGCATAAAGCCGACAACCAGGGTCTTGGTTATGACCGTACAACCAGCGGCAGTAATTTTGTGAGCCAGTATTTTTCGCCAAACAAGGAGATGTATAACAATATTGAAACCTGCCCGATTGAATATCTCTGCTGGTTTCATCATGTGCCATGGAATTATGAACTTGAAACCGGCAAAATTTTCTGGGATGAACTTTGTTACAGGTTTTATGATGGAGCTTATTACGTGAGTGTAATGGATACAGTCCAATGGCCATCACTTCAGTCTAATATAGACGGACAACGGTACAGTGAGGTAAAGGCTAAACTTGACCAGCATTTAATTGACGCAAAGGAATGGCGTGATGTATGTATAAACTATTTCAAACAATTCAGCAATATGCCTGTTCCAGCATACGAACCACCAACTGCTGTAAGCTTTCGTCCTGTTAAAAAGTCAAAAAACCTTAATCCGATTAAGGTTTTCAATCTTCAGGGGAAATTGATATCTGTTATAACTCCCAAAAAAGATATGCACCTTGCAGGCCACAAGAAAATGATTTCCAGCAGATTGAATCAGGGGATTTATATAATAAGGCAAAAAGGTATGAAACCAATGAAAATTGTAACAGGTATCGGCTACTGATTTAAAGGTAATTTAAATTTAGATACGGCTCACAAATGTGAGCCGTTTTTTAAGATTATTCATAGATGTACTGCTGGTTCTGTAGGGAAAACAATCGCCTAATCCGGCAACAAAATAGTAAAAATACAGAAATTGCATTGACTATTGTTCCAGCGTTTATACGTTTCCGCATTAGTTATTTAAATTTGATATATTTATATATCAAATTACCTTAAACGAATGAATCATTATTCGTTGTATAAAAGAACTGATTTTCTTATCTTAGATTAAAGATAATACAAGATTTATATTGTTTATGAATTTTTCTGACCTTTTATAATAATAGGTATTATATTAAAAGGGGTTGCAATATCTAAGTTTACTTTATCGTTTAATTTAGAAATTATGAACAAACAATTTTTTAACAAATCAGGAGGAGATATGCACTCTAGAATATTGATGTTAGCTACTTTGATAACAAGTATAGCTTTCTCAGATATCTGGGCTCTTGCCGGAACAAATGGAACACCGCTCGGTGGAATTGGTAGCGGTTATGTCAAATATAATGCTAAAACAGGAGATATTGCTGCCAGTGACAGAATGCCGCCAGCTGCTGGTAGTATGGCATACGAATTTTCCTCAAAGAAATCAAGTTCAAGTGGTTTTCATTTCTTTGCTGGTGGAGAATCTGTACAAAAAGCAAAAACTGATAATGAGGATGCAAAATGCCCTCTTTACAGAGCTGATTTCGGAAAAACAAACAATGTTCAATTCTCACTTAATGCATTTGGTCCTGTCGTTCCAGGTGCTGGTGATTTAAATATTAAACTGGCAACATCGCCTGCCGCACTCTTTGAAATAACAGCAAAAAACACAGGAAGTTCAGCAATTGATGTTGCTGTTGCGTTAGAATTTTTAAACAGATCATCACAGAGATCAGGCCTCCTTGGGGGTAAGGATGAAGCTGAAATTGATGCTGAGTCATCAAACAGAGGGATGTTCTTCCCTACAGCTGAATTCAAGGACTTGTCAAACGACAACTCCGCAATAAATACCGGTAATACATATATGCTTGCTGAATGCAGTAAAGATGGTGCTGAATTCAGCACAGGTAAACTTGGCAACTTTTTGACAACTGGATCCCTTTCGGGTGGCGATGGTAACAGCGTTGCTGCTAAATGTAATATTGGTGCTGGAGAAACTGTTACTTTTAAATTCGTTCTTGCATGGTGGCGAACTTTTGTTTCATCCAAAGCCCGATATGTTTCAGGACATAATGATGAAGATAACTTTTTTTACCATAATTTTTACCAGAATTCAAAAGAAGCTGCTGTTTTTTGTATGGAGCATTTTGATTATGTAAGAAATGGCATAGTTTCTATGGTAGATCGTGTTATGAAATCCAGTTTCCCGGAATGGTATAAAGACCGTCTTCTCAATAATACTTATCCTTTGATTCATAATTCTTTATGGACAAAAGACGGACGTGCTGCTTACTGGGAAGGTAAATATGGTATTCTTGGCACAATTGACCAGGGACAACATGCTGCAATATGGTATGTGCATAACTGGCCCAAAAATCAGTGGGCTGAGCTTGCATACTGGTTAAGGGATGCACGCCAGGAACCTGAATATTTAGGTCAGATTCACCATGATTTTAATATATCTCCCAACGAGGGTTTCACTCCACCCGAAAGTAGATTTATGACACCATGGGATCACTGGGACAGATTAGATTATTGGTTTCAGCCTACTGAAACAAAAGAATGGTCAGATCTTAACAGTATGGCTATTTTCAAGGCTTATGAATTGATGATGGTAACAGGCGATCGTGATTCTCTGGATAAATATTTCGATTATGTAAAAACAACAGCAGGACGTCTGTTTCAGATGGCTCAAAATTCGAATTCCAGTATTCCGCTTCATAGTAGATCTACTTATGATAGTAAAGGTGAAATAACACCACAGTATGCTTGCGGTGTAGCAGTAGCAGCCTATAAAGCAATGATAGAAATGGCTAAATTTCTTGGTGATACAGAAACTGAACAAAAATATCAGGGTATTTATGACAATGCAAGAGAAGAATATAAAGTGAAGATATTTGATAGTCAGTATGGAGCTTTAACTACTAATGGATGGGCTGAAGGTCATGTAGGCGGATACTCATGGGCAAACTATTTTTGCTTCCCGCCTATTCAGGATCAGGATTTTATTGAAGCCGGATGTACAAGGGCATACAATATCTATTCATCTCATACCGATCTTAAAGAGAAAGTCGGTGGTTGGCATTATTATACCTACGACCATCTCGGTGGTGCACTAACTGCAATTGGTGAACCTGATAAAGCCTGGCAGATTCATAAATGGGACCATGAACTCTATTATATAAATCTTCCAGCTCTTGTTTTCTGGCAGGAACTTTTCAGCAACTCTGCTGGTCCGTCAAATTATGCCAGTTACATGACAGGGCCAAATATATGGAGATCATACTTCCAGTTTATGGGATATCTTTTAGACAAAGCAAACGACCGTCTGTGGATTCGTCCAAATATCCCATCTGAAATGGAAAATAAAATTAAAGATGCCGCTCTTCCTAATCCTTACGGATGGGGTACTCTTAATTATGACGAATCTGATAACCTTGGACACGAAAAACAAACTCAGGAAATTTTTATAACATATGATAATCCGACCTCAGTTAAAGAAATTGTTCTTAAAAACAACACAGGCAGTAATACTCCTTTTGTCATTTTAACCAGCACTACACATGGTGGACGAATTGAAGGTTTATCGATAGAAGCTGAAGACTGGGGAATTGAACAGAATATCCGCGTTACGCTATCCGACCCTGTTACGATTGATAACAAGGGACTTAGAATTCGTGTCTATTCTGAAGAAGTCGGAACTGTTACTGGTCTTAAACGTACAACAAAATCTGCCCTGAGAATCGTTTCTTCATCGCTTTCAGCCGGAAAACCTATTATCTGTTCAATCGATGAACCAGGTAATATTACTGTAGAATTATTGTCACTAAATGGTAAAAAAATTGGTACACTTGTTAACCGTAATGTGGCAACTGCAGGAAGGCATACATTTTTCTGGAACGGGAAAACTTCCGAAGGAAAATCTGTTGGATCAATCGCTGGCATTCTACGTCTCTCCTCTTCAGGGGGAAATGTTGTTTCCAGACTTGTTTTTAATATGGCAAAGTAGAACTAATACTAATTGTTTGAAATTTAAAAATCCAAAAGGAGATTGTTAAAAAATGAAAAAATATTTCTTTTTATGTCTTATTTTGATATTTGGAATTAGCTCATATAGCCGGTTATATGCAGAAGATGAATATTCAAATGATAATATGTCGAAAATAAAATTTACCGGTAGTGGATACATGATGTTTGGACAGGTTGTTTCAGGGCATACGCATTCAAATCAATCTGAATGTTTTGTAGAAAACCACTGGCAAAACTCTTATGCTGGGAGAGTTAATTTTTTATCTGAACCTACCGAATGGTTTAAAACAAAAATCAGTCTTGAAATTGCCAGCACCTGGCCTCTTGTCCGTGAAGGTTCAATAATGAAGGAAATCTATAAAAGTCAATTTTCAGCCAATCTGCCACAGGCTGTAGGAATTCTTGATTTTGATTTTAATTTTATGTCATTTATGTTCGAAATGGGTATGATGGAGTACGCTTTTAACAAGGAAGTAAAAAACCTTGGTAATTATCTTTATAGAAGTCAGGCTTACCCGCTCTTTTTAACAACGAATCTGGATTATATCTATTCTAATCTTTTGGGCATTCGACCTGAATTCGGATTTTTGGACAATAGTCTCAAAGTTAGTGCCATGCTAAATTTTAACACTCTTAAGCCACCTTTTTTTGACATTAATCTGGGATTCTTTTTCTCTTATATCACTCCCAAAAAATTCTTCGATGTCGGACTTGGGATGTGTTTGGATCGTTTTATAGCTATGGATCCAGAAAAAACAGATGCAGATAATTTACCGGATATAATTACTGATTCATCATTAACTTTTCGTTCTACCAAATTTGATGCTCGCTTTACTTTTGATCCAAAAGTATTTTTTTCAAACAATTCTATTTTCGGACCTAATGATTTGAAATTTTATGCCGAAACAGCAATTCTAGGAATTAAAGATCCGGATTATTATCCTAAAGATCCGGGTGGTTATCCGTTAGCAACAGATACTCTGTTTCCGAGACCTTCACTCTGGCACAGAATACCAATTATGATTGGAGTTAATATACCTACATTCAAAGCTCTTGATTATTTTACTGTTGAATTTGAATACTTGAAATATCCGTATGCATTTAACTGGTGGGGGCCGAATAGCGGAAATCCTACTCCACAAATTATTGATGTCCAGAATAGTAAAAGATGGATAAAAAACTATAAGGATAGAGACAATATTAAATGGACTGTTTATATTAAAAAATCTATAAGCAATCTTGATATTATAGCTTTATTTGGCAATGACCACATAACCTACCCAACATTCAATGCAGAGTCTCATACTAACACTGAACAATCTTTAAGGACTAACTGGGACGGCCACTGGTATCTTAAACTCCAGTACAATCTTTAAATATCAAAATATTTTTATATATTATTATTTAGAAACGGAATACCATATTCCGTTTCTTTTTTTTTCAATTCTTATGTTTTCTAATCCAAACCTGCTTCATTATCCTCATCGAACAAACTTATTCAGCTTAAATAATTCTGATATAATTTTATATCACTTTATTAAATTTTATAAATAATTTAAACTTTTCGAAATAAATTTATTGTTTATATTTGTATATAGTAAAAATTTGTAGTACAAGATTTTATTATTCCATGTTTAAATATTTAACTTCTACTTACTGAAAAACAAGTTAGTATTTTATTCTTTCAGTTTGTTCATGGTAATCTTAACTACACATTACTTATTTTTGTTTTACTATGTTAGTCTTTATTTAATCGGATAATTTAAATCAGATCTGATGAATCTCTACTATATAGGAGGAATGATGAAACGTTTACTAACTCTGGCTCTCTGTGGAATTGTTTTTTTTGGTGGTTGTGGCAGGAAAAAAGATTCTGGAAAACTGCTGATAGGTTTTTCTATTGCAGACCTTAAGGAAGAACGCTGGCAGCGTGACCGTGAAATGTTTGAAGAAGAAGCTAATAAACTGGGTGCCGAAGTAATCGTTCAGGATGCATCAGGCGATCCTAATACCCAGATTCAGCAGTGTGAAAACATGCTTGTGCGCGGAGCAAAAGTCCTGGTTGTAGTACCTAAAAATGCTGATGCTGCTGCTCCTATTGTTGAAAAAGCACACAGAAAAGGATGCAAAGTTCTTTGCTACGACCGCGTAATATCAAATGCAGAACCGGATCTTTATGTTTCTTTTGACAATGTCAGAGTCGGTGAGATTCAGGCTCAGGAAATCCTCAAACTCGTACCGGAAGGTAAATATCTTCAGCTCAAGGGCGACCCTGGAGATAAAAATGCACTGATGGTTGCAGAAGGACACAGCAACGTTTTACAACCAGCTATTGATGAAGGAAAAATCGAAATTGTTCTCAGTCAGTTCTGTGATAAATGGCTTGGCAGTGAAGCAAAAAGGATAACTGAAGACGCTCTTACAAAGTATAAAATTGACGCAATCGTGGCATCAAATGATGGTACCGCTGCCGGAGCTATCGCTGCACTTGAAGCCAAGGGGCTTGCTGGTAAAATTCCTATTTCAGGTCAGGATGCAGATCTTTTGAATTGCCAATACATTGTTCAGGGAAAACAGGCCGTTTCTGTTTATAAACCAATCAAAGAACTCGCTATATTCTGTGCCAAAGCTGCGGTAGCACTCGCAAAAGGTGAGGAAATAGAGGGCGTCAATTCAAAAGTAAATAACGGTTTAATCGAAGTACCTACTGTTTTTCTTGATCCCGTTCCTGTAACAAAAGACAATATTGATCAGACGGTTATAGCTGATGGATTTCATTCCAGAGATAAACTCTACAGTGATAAATAAGCCGGTTTGCTCTCTGCTGTCTCAAATAGCAATTTATTTTCGGAGGCAGCAGATATTTACTGATCTATTCTTTTACTTTCATGCCATGCAATATAGATCGGCTCTTATAAAAAAGGAACAATGACATTATGGCTTTACTTTCTATTAAAAATCTAACCATTGAATTCCCGGGTGTACGAGCACTTGATAATGTATCGGTAGATTTTCACAAAGGAGAAATACACGCTCTTTTAGGTGAGAATGGTGCCGGGAAATCTACCCTCATTAAAGTTATTGCCGGTGTTTGGCCTTGCAGTCTTTATAGCGGCAAAATGCTGATGGACGATATGGAGGTAAAGTTCCATTGCGTTAAAGACAGTTCTGATTCTTCCATTCAGGTTATATATCAGGAAATGTCCCTGGCAAATAATCTTACAGTTGCACAAAATATCTTTCTCGGCCATGAAACACGTTCCCATGGAATGCTTGATACAGTAACCATGTATAAAAAATCTCAGGAAGTACTGAAAATGCTGGGTTCTTCGATTCGCCCGGACACAATAGTTTCTGATCTAACGATTGGCGAACAACAAATGGTCGAAATCGCCAAAGCACTCTCAAGAAAAGCCAGATTGCTTATTTTTGACGAACCAACTGCAGCATTACCTGAAGATGATGTTGAAAGGCTTTTCACTCTTATTCGATCGCTGAAAGAAAAAGGTATCGGTATTATCTATATCTCACACAAACTCAACGAAATTAGAGAACTTGCCGATAAAGTTACTGTTCTGAGAAACGGATGCTATATCAGCCAATATACACGCGACAATTTTGACATGAATGTCATTGTACGGGATATGATAGGAAGAAATCTCGACAAAGTATTTCCGGAACAAAAACCTTTTTCAGATCGCGTGCTGTTAAAAATTGACAACATTTCTCTTGTAAGCAATCACAAGAAAATTATCAACAGTCTGTCACTGGAATGCAGAAAGGGTGAAGTTCTTGGTATTGCCGGCCTTCTGGGATCCGGTAGAACTGCTCTTTTCAGTCTCATTTACGGTGTTTTCAGAGGCGAATTCAACGGTAAAATCTCTTTCGATGATAAAGAATACATTCCGGAAAACCCGGCAAAAGCAATAGAAAAGGGTATTGTTCTTGTAACAGAAGACCGGAAAAAATACGGTCTCGTTACAACTGGTAATGTTAAAGAAAACATGATTATTTCCTCTTTGGAACAATTTACTCATAACGGAGTAATCAACGAACCACAGTCTCTCAGAGAGTGCAGACGGTATGTCGATAGATTAAGAATTAAAACCCCTTCACTCTCTTTTCCGGTAAATAATTTATCCGGTGGAAACCAGCAGAAAGTAATTCTCTCCCGTTTCCTCATGGTTAAACCAAAACTTATTCTACTCGATGATCCTACCAGAGGTGTTGATGTAGGAGCCAAACAGGAAATATATGCCCTCATTCATCAATTAGCATCCGAAGGTATAGGTATTATCTTTGTTTCATCAGAATTACCGGAAGTAATCGGCGTTTCTCACCGCATATTGGTGATTCAGGACGGCAAAATAAAAGGTGAATTCAATCATGGTACTACTTCAGAAGAAGAAGTACTCGGTATTGCAGCAGGAGTCAATGCGTAACTTTAAATCTGATAAAAATAATCAGTATCATCTATAAAAGGATTTTGGAATAATGAAAACATATTTAAGTGAACTATGGGAGGCCACCAACAAAAGGGTATTATTCATGATTTTTCTTCTGGTTTTAATACTGGGAGTATTTGATATCCTTTCGGGCGGATATGTGCTTCGTGCAGAAAATCTGGCTAATCTTTTTCGTCAGGTTACAGTTGTTGCAATGTTAGCCGTTGGTATGACTCTGATAATTGTTTTAGGGCATATCGACCTTTCTGTTGGATCTGCTCTGGGAATGTTTGGCGCCCTTACAGCTTCTCTTATCGCACATATGGATGTAAATCCCATACTTGCAGTGATAATCATACTGGCACTTGGTTTTGCGGTAGGGTGTCTTCATGGTGCACTTGTACATTATTTGAATATTCCTGCTTTTGTTGTTACTCTGGGCGGACTTATTGCATACCGTGGAGTTACACAGTACGTTGCCCGCCAATCGATTCCGCTACGTATCGACTGGATCAAATCCATAGCGCAGGATTTTACACCGGATTACTTTAGCTTTTCCTTGCTTGCTCTTGTCATAGCAGCTCCGGTGGCTTTTACCTCAATAAGCCATATTCGTCTTAAAAAGGCAAATTTACCTTTTGAAAAACCACTATGGATCGACACCCTTAATCTGATAGTTTTTGCTCTGGCATCAATTATCATTGTCTTGACACTTACAAGTGGAGACGGCATTCCGATTCAGGCTTTAATTCTTCTTTTTATAGCTGTTATTGTTGGAGCTATTGCAAAACACACTCCTTTTGGCCAGTATGTATATGCAATCGGAGGTAATAAACAGGCAGCTCACTACAGTGGAATTTCAATTGCACGCAACACAATTCTTGTTTTCGGGCTAATGACAATGCTTTCCGCTGCATGTGGAATAATCACTATTTCCGAACTTAGTTCTGCAGCCCCGGATATCGGAGATCTCAAGGAACTGGATGCAATAGCATCATGTGTTATAGGAGGTGCAAGCCTTGCTGGTGGAAGCGGCGCTGTAGGAATGTCTGTTTTAGGAGCATTTATTATAACTACAATAAGAAATGGCATGTCCATGATCGGAATTGTAGCACAAACACAAAAAATCATTCTTGGTACAGTTCTGGTTCTTGCAGTTGCACTGGATCAGTGGTCACGTAGGAAAAAAAGCTGATAACTATTTCACTTATATCCAAAATTACACCAGTACTTTTGTACTTAAGCCTCAAATTACCCCTGTTTGAGGCTTTTTTATTTGATTTTCCTTTCATTATCATACACGAAACCGGGTAAAACAGATAACATGAAAGTTTGTGGGTAGCTGCACAGGATTAATCTCCAAACAGGACAGAAAAGATCCATACACTTTTTTTTATTGAAGTTCCCAACGCAAAAATGTGTTTCCTTTCCGGTCGGATTCAAGGTCCCGCTCCAGAATTTCCCGCTTCTCTGATATAATAATCAAATCCTTTCGTTTTTCATAATGCTGCCGGTTAAAAATAAAGCGGTTTTGATATTTTCCCTTTTTGTTAAAAACTATTATTTCGGCCCATTTATCCAGATCGACCCGTACAAACACCTCAAAATCATTTGTAACCTCAACAACCCTGGCACACATGATTACATCACCAAAACTATAATACAGTGATGCGATCTCACCAGTTCCATCAAGGTTCAAACTTATGCTGTAAGGACACCATGAAGTATTCTGGTTTGCTATGGAATCCTGTAATTTCTGGATCTCCGGGGGAAGAATGTTTAGAGTACGCTTTAGTCTGGTATGAAGCTTTTTATCAGTATACCGATTGACTCTTACATAGTAGCCTTTTTTGGTGACCTGCGAACTGTCCAGAAGTTTTACATCCTTGCCATTTAAAAGAATCACTTCCGGAAAAACGCCTCTTTCTGCCAGAGGACTGCATTCAAGCTTGATGGGAGAAAATGCAATATTGCCTTCGTCAATAAATTTATCATGATAACTTTCTTCAGTCTTTACCGGTACATAATGTTTATGATGTCGTTTGAAAACGTTGATTCTTTTTCTTTCATAATCAATTATACCGTAATAAATGAAACCATTCCTGTCTACTGCAGGCACAAATGCATTTTTCCCTGCACTCCGGACAGTGTAGTTGGTATTCTGCTCTTCATTGTAGTCAAGAATTGCATCAATTGTTTCCTGCTTTAACAACCGATCTGAAGAAAGAATATTCCCAGCCTGATCACAAAGAATAATCCACTGAAAGTATTCATCCTTGTCATTACCCTTTACTGAATACAAACCGTAATAAAACCACCGTCCATCAGTTTGAAAAACACCAAGGGGTTCAATCATGTGTGTCTCCACCGGACAGGCCTGGCCTGCTTTTAATCCCGGAAAAAATGACTTGTATTCACCATTTTTCTCAACAATAATCGGAGAAGTAAATGAATAAAGTCTATCAACAGACCACCAGTTCGTTCCGCCTTTCAATGCAGTAAATCCCAGTAGATTAGGTTTCAGAAACGACTTCGCCATCATTTCATCTGTTGCACCATTGCTGGCTATATTAAAAAGAAACTTTCTATCAATTTCTGAATAGATTGAGTATTCATCTCCGGATACTTTTTTGAAACCTTTTTTGAACAATTCTTTCTGATAAATCTCAATCGCCCCATCAGCATTATTTCGATAATATAGAATAGTAATACTGTCCAAGGGATATGCCAGATACATGGGCTTTTTATTTTCTTTGTTCATCTTATAAAGAGAATGCGAATCACGAAGCTTTCCATTCTTGTTGTAGAGAACATACCCTTTCTGGGAATAGAATAGAAGATTCCCATTTTTCATCAGAACCGGACCGCTTAAATTTTTCCTGATACCATCATCCCACTTACAACCGAATACACTTGTAGAATCGTCATTCAATACAA
This sequence comes from Fibrobacter sp., assembly GCA_012728995.1. Taxonomy (GTDB): domain Bacteria; phylum Fibrobacterota; class Chitinivibrionia; order Chitinivibrionales; family Chitinispirillaceae; genus JAAYEB01. Next base: position 27,248 of record JAAYEB010000178.1, read on the forward strand.
TAGCAAACAGTAGTGAATCATTTTCTGCCCTTATGTTTATACCCAAAACTATCAAAAACAGAGCTATTGTGATTTTTAATCTATTAAGATAATTATTCATGTCATCTCACTTTTTTGTTAATTTCCGGTTCTATAAAGTTAAAAATTACCCACAAACGCTCGATACAAACTGTATCGAGCTATAATTTTATAATCATCTCAGACTTACACTGAAGTTTTTAATTTGTAGAATTTGTGGTGATTTGAGGGTTTTAATATTTAGTAACAAAAACTAACTATAAAGATCATATCAGAAGCGGGCTATGTCAAACATATAGCAAATAAACTGGCTTTTTCCTCATTTGTCCTGAGCTCTTCCGTTCCAGTATAATTCATCTATTCGTATCTTAACGCATCAATAGGATTCATTTTTGCGGCTTTAACAGCAGGATACAAACCAAAAACAACTCCCACTGTAACTACTATGGCAAAAACATAAATTATATGTACAGGCAGAATTGTCGGGATAATGGCTCCGTCGGTAGATTTCTGTATTGCATCAGCAAAAAGAAGCGGTGTCATTCCCATTATTACACCAAAGATTCCTCCCGTCAGCGATAACGTTATCGATTCACCAATAAATTGAATAAATATTGCAAGATTGTTGGCTCCCAGCGCCTTTCTGACTCCAATTTCCTGAATACGCTCGGAAATACTTGAAAGCATTACATTCATTATACTAAGTCCACCTACCACAAGGGAAATAACAGAAATTACCCCCATAAGCAAACTTAAGTTATCAAACATTTCTGTCAATTCATCCAGCCATTCGGCTGTACGATATTCAAAATCTTCAACTCCCCTGTGAAGAGCTTTCAGATATTCACCAATAATTTCTGCCTGCTGTTTGACTTTTTTTGCATCACTTACCTGTATTTGCATGGATCCGGGATCGGGATTATAACCGGTAATATATTTTTTCATCGTGTTAACAGGGATTATAATTGCTCTGCGCAAGTTCCATGGCTGAAAGTTTTCATCTTTCGGATAGAATATACCTTTAATTATGAATCTGACCCCGTTATGAACACACTCCTTCCCAACAAGTGAATCCATATTGTTATCATTTCCAGAATTAAACCTTTTAAGAATACGTTCCTCCAGTTGCCACGACAAGAGGCAGACTCTGTTACCCCTTTCGTAATCATCATCGCTTAAGTCATTTCCCTTGTTGACAGTTACATGTTCCAGTTCATCCTCTTCCACATCAGCAGCAATTCCCCTGAGATTGGCTCTGTTTCTTTGCCCTGCTATATAGATTGTACCATACCTCTCAATGATACGGTAAAACTGTTCCACTTCATCAACATTCTGTTCAAGATAAACACCATCACTGAAACGCATACCAGGTGAACGACTTCTGACTACCTTGTCCTCTTCGGGAATATCACTACTTGTCCAGTACCAGATAAGTCCGGCCCACTTTCCCATCTGTTCGTTCAGGAACTTGTCAATCCCTCCCATAAGCGACAGAATTGCGACCAGTGAAGCGACTCCCAGCATAACGCCCAAAACAGACAACAAGGAACGCAGCTTATGTGCACGCATTTCTACTGCAGCCATGACTATTCCCACCAGAACAGATCTGATAATGCTTATTACAACCATAATTGCTATTAATACCTCAGGGCCTCAATTGGCTGCATCTGTGCAGCTTTTAATGCAGGAACAAATCCACTGATAAAACCAGACAAAACAGTAAAGCCAAAAGCAAGTGAATAATCTGAAATTGTCAATTGAGGATTGAAAGGAAATGTACCTGGCGGGACAAGTGTTATTAGTGTACCAGTTATGATACCAGGCGACCCTCCAACAGAACAAACCAGTATCGCTTCAATAATGAACTGTATAAATATGTCCAGCTTTTTTGCACCCAATGCTTTTCGAATACCGATTTCCCTGATACGATCACCTATTGTAGCGAACATTATGTTCATGATACTTATACCGCCAACCAGAAGTGAAATTCCGGCAATAGCCCACAGAAGAATCTGAATACCTGCTGATGCACTTTTCATCTCCTTGATTTTATCGGCATTGGTCTCTGTTTCGACATCCTTTACACCACGATGAAGCGTCTGTATTCGATCTTCAATATATTCCTCAACCTGTGTTATATTATCAATTTTACTGAGAATCAGCGCAAGCTCGTCAACTTTACCTCCTTTACCGCCGATTTTTTTCTCATAAACAGAGTATGGGATCAGGCACTCCATATCACGACGACTTCTCATCCCTTCAGAATCAAGAATGCCAACAATCTCGAATGTAAGAGATTTTACTGTAAGATTTTTTCCGATCGGATCACCACTTTTTTCCCACAATCTTTCAACCAGGCGAGGCCCGATAATACAGACCGGTTTTCTACCCTCGAAATCAAATCGGGTAAAGGAACGTCCTTTTCCGATTCTGTAGTTATAGATATTAATATAATTGGTATCAACTGCTTTTAAATGTCCCCCACCATGATTACCTTCCAATGTGATATATTGCCACCTGAGATCTTTTTCCTTTATGATACCGGTAATATTCTCATTTTCACAAACAAGAACCTCTCCGTCCTTTATTGTTAAACCGGGTGAACGCTGAAAAAACACCTTTTCTTCAACTGTGACTGGTTCGACAGTTTTTAGAGTAAGCAGATTCAGCCCACCGATACGCTCCATGTTTTTACGAATGTTTTCATCCATTGCCCTGACAAAAGCCAGATTGACCAATAAGGAGGTCACACCCAGGAAAATACCCAGTGAGGTAATAAAAGTCCTTGCCTTATTAGTTAATATTTCCAGAAAACAAAGTTTGATATTAGTAAATAATACCGTTACGAGGCGCTTTGCATTCATGCTTCAATACTGCCGTCTTTAAGCCGCAACAACCTCTGAGCTCTTAATCCGACTTCCTGTTCATGAGTTATCACCAGTATCGTATTGCCATCACGGTGGAGTTCGTCGAAAACCTTCAGGATCTCTTCAGTTGTATTACTGTCCAGATTCCCCGTTGGTTCATCAGCAAGAATAATTGCAGGATTTTTTACAAGTGCACGTGCAATTGCAGCTCTCTGTTTCTGACCACCGGAAATCTCGTTTGGTCTGTGAGCACGTCTTTCCCATAACCCAAAGCGTTTAAGAACATTCTCAACTTTAAGTTTCCTTTCCCTTTTACCAACATTTCCATAAATAAGCGGGAGTTCAACATTCGCAAAGATAGTCAGTTTCGGAAGAAGGTTAAAATTCTGGAAAACAAATCCAATTTCCCGATTGCGGATATCTGCAAGCTGAGATGCCGAAAAAGTTGAAACAGATCTTCCGTTAAAAAGATATTCACCCTTCTGGGGAGTATCAAGACAACCAAGAATGTTAAGCAAAGTTGATTTACCAGATCCACTCTGGCCCATAATAGCACTGTATTCGCCTTCAGCTATCTTTATATTTACATTTTGTAAAACCGGAACACTTTCAGCCCCCAGTTTGTAACTTTTTACCAGATTTCTGGTTTCGATTACCGGTGTAGTGCTATCTGCCACGTCTTGAACCCTGCCTGTTGTTTTTACTGCGTTCATCACCATGCATTTTTACTAAGGTATCTCCGACAGCAACACCTTCGAGAATCTCATAGTAACGGTAATCGGTATCTCCAACTTTTATAACCTGCTTCCTTATACCTTCCGGGGTAACTTTATGAACCATATACCCTTTTGGTGTTTTCTCGACCAGATAATTAGGAACACCTGTAACATCTTTCTTTTCCAGAATGACAAAATCCACTTTGACATTAATTCCAGGAGCAATTCCCGGGATAATTGAATCAACAGAGATTCTGACTTCAAATGTTCCCAGTTCATTCGAAGCATCTTTTTTGGCA
>JAAYEB010000179.1 GCA_012728995.1 Fibrobacter sp.
GTGGAATTAATGGTTTCTATTGTAGTCTGATCTACAGTAAATTGACTGTTTTTATAAAGGGAATCATACCAGGAAAAAACCTTGTCTGAATCGTGTCCTGTAATTTCAAACAGGAAACGTTCGAGGTTTGAAGAGATAAGTATATCCATTGATGGAGAGATTGTACGAAAGAATTCCCTGTTGCTGTTATAGACACCGGATGAGAAAAAATCAGACAGGACCCTGTTCTTGTTTGATGCGCAGATTAATTTGTTAATTGGTAAACCCATTTTTTTTGCATAGAATCCGGCAAGAATGTTTCCGAAATTACCTGTTGGTATGCAGTAATTAATTCTTTGTCCGATTTTTATTTTACCGCTCTCTACCAAATCGATGTATGATTTGAAATAGTAGACAATTTGCGGACAAAGCCGTCCCCAGTTAATTGAGTTGGCAGAAGAAAATTCAAAGCCGTTAATTTCCAGTTTTTGTCTGAGTGCCACGTCTGAAAAAAGCTGTTTAACGCCAGTCTGGCAGTCATCGAAATTGCCTTTTACAGCTATGACATGTGTATTGTTGCCATCAGTTGTATCCATCTGGAGTTTCTGGATTTCACTGACACCCTGGTGAGGATAAAAAACGATTATTGAAATTCCTTCACTGTTCTTGAATCCTTCGAGTGCGGCTTTCCCAGTATCGCCTGATGTTGCTACAAGGATTATTGTATGTGATTTGTTTCCGCTCTTTTTTTTGGCTAATTGTAAAAAATTAGGCATTATTTGCAATGCAATATCCTTGAATGCAGCAGTAGGACCGTGCCATAATTCCATTATTGACATGTTCTGGCATAGATCTATTGTTTTAATTATGGAATCTGAATCAAAAATATTGGAATTATAAGCAGAATCAATACACCATTTAATTTCATTATTTGTAAAATCTGAAAGATAGGGTTTAAGTACCAGTTCTGCCAGTTCCTGATAGGAACATTGGGTAGTATTGGCATAATCAACAACTGGAATTTTTTGCGGAACAAATAAACCGCTTTCAGGTACCATGCCCAGAGTTATAGCCTGGGATGCTGTAACATGGTGATAATTTCCTCTTGTACTGATGTATAACATTCAATCCCCGTTTTATCTGAATTCGTTTAATCTTCAATACGGATCATCTGTGTTTTTGCTTTAATAAAATCAGTTTTTTCAATTTCTGACAAAGCTGCACGGATACCTTTTTCTGATGCCTGATGAGTCAAAATAATTACCGGCACACTGTTATCAGAATATCCTTCTTTTTGAATTACTGAAGCAATAGAGATGTTTTGTTTACCCAGGACTGATGAAATGGATGCGAGCACATATGGTTTGTCTTTGACTGTAAACCTCAGATAATACCTTGAAGTGATTTCGTTGATGGATTTCAGGTCTATCATGTTGGAGGAGCTGTAATGATCTGTTGGTATACGAATCTCGTTCCCGCCAATAATATTACGGGAAACATCCAGAACATCACTTATTACAGCCGATGCAGTTGGCATCTGTCCTGCACCTTTTCCATAAAGCAGGATCTGCCCGACAGCATCTCCCTGCAACAAAACAGCGTTATAAACATCAGAGACTGAAGCAAGGATATGATCTGTATGCAGCATAGCCGGATTAACACGAACATCAAGCTCATTATCTTCACTGTTTTTATTTATGATACCGAGCAGTTTGATTGTATATCCCAACTCACATGCGAACTCAATATCTTCTTTGCTGATTGAAGTAATGCCTTCAATATTAATCTGGTTAAAGGGAACGTATCCTCCACTGATCAGTGAAGCCATGATTGCTATTTTATGACCGCTGTCGCCACCACCAATATCAAGGGCCGGGTCAGCTTCAGCGTAACCATTTTGCTGGGCTTGTTTAAGTACAGTATCGAAAGGAAGACCTTCAGTAGTCATGCGGGTAAGAATGTAATTGCAAGTTCCATTAATTATTGTCTTAATTGAAAAAATATCGTTTCCAACCAGTCCTTCCCTTATTGATTTAATTACAGGCATTCCGCCGCCAACAGCAGCTTCGAAATAGAGCGAAACATTATTTTTTTCTGCACATTCAAAGATTTCGGGTCCATATTCAGCAATTAATGCTTTATTTGCAGTGATAACATGTTTTTTTCTTTCAAGTGCTTCAATTACCAGTTTACGTGCGAATGTGGTTCCGCCGACCAGTTCTATAACAACATTGATTGATTCATCCTGCAAAACATCCTGCGCATCAGCACTGCAAATTGCGTCATCTGTAGGAAGGTCCTGAAGAAGTGATAGCTGTTTATCTGCAATACGAGCCAGTTTGATTGGAAGTTTCAGTTTTTTTCTGAAAAAATCTTTACGTTTGTGTAAAATTTTTACAACACCGCCTCCAACAGTTCCTGCACCTACAAGTCCGATGGAAATCTCTTCCATTATTTAAAATCCTTTCGCACAATCTGATATTTTTTTGAATTCGA
>JAAYEB010000180.1 GCA_012728995.1 Fibrobacter sp.
AAATTCAAACCAGTTTACATTAAACAGGTATCCCTCACCGCCTGTAAATTTCATGTGAACGGCATGCTTTCCTTCTGTTTTACTTATATTGCAGGTAAAATCTGACCATGTCTGCCATCCCCCGGTTTCGGTGATTGTGCATTTTCCTATAAGAGGCCCGTCTTCACCATCTATTCTTATTTCAATATCACCACCATTACCTCCACATGCAGCCCGTACCTGAAAAAGTGTTGACACGCTGCCAAAATCGACTTCATCGTATACCACATAATCTCCATTTTCGATAAAACCAATATCTTCACCGCCCTCCGAACAGTTTTCTGTTTCTATCCCGAACTGACTGCTGTAATTTTCAGCCTCTATCTGTGATAGTGAGCCGCTTACCCGAAGCAATGCTGATGATTCTTTTGACTTTTGTCCATTTTTATTTACGACATACAGTCTGTATAAACCGTTGCGCTGCGGAACGTTAATTGTGGTTTCGTTCCCGGCAGCCGTTGTCATTGATGGTCCTTCACGAAAACTCGTAGTTCCTTCAGGGGCAAACCAGATAGTATTAGAAGAATCGCCGCTGCTGCGTATGGGTATACTGGTTCCCGCCTGAGCAGCGCAGCTTGCCGGAAAGATATAATCCTGCAAGGGAATTAATTCTTCCGGTATAATGTGACTATATGTGTCCTGAATACCTGAATTTACACAGGTAGTGTATTGTTTTACAGGCCATACATTATCCGGAACAGCAACAGGAGGATCGATAGTACTGTTTGGCGGGTCAATTCCCATTTTGTTTACTGTAGCAAAGGTGCGCAGAATTGTCAGATGGTGTTTCTGCCCGAAGTCTTCACAGTTTATCGTGTATTTGACTCCCGGATCAATGTCGAGAACATTATCGTTTTCAATGATATGTGTCGTACCTTCATCGTTATGCAGCCCATAGGTCGGGCCGTGAGTAGCAGCGGGAATTCCTCTGACATAATTCTCATTGATAACAGTACCCGGCATCTGTCCTATTGTATAAATTGCACCACTGTCATGAAGTCGCTGCAGTGCATCGATAATCCGGTTATAACTGATTGTATTATTTTTGCAGGTAGTAGAATTCTGAAAGTTGCACCATCCCCATCCCAGATGAATGCCATTATACGCAGTTTTTTGTACCAGATTGTACGTTATTTCAATTTCTTCCACAAAAAAAGCCGTAATAGCTGCGCATCCTCCAAATCCAGGAGCTGTGCTGATATCATAAAAAACGTTATTACTGATTCTGTTATTTTTACATATTCCTTCCATATCGGGAGCATATTTTGCATGAGTCCCGCCATCTCCGATATATACATGTTGTGGATGACCAACAGTTATGCCGCTGGATGTAATGTCCGTTATAAAATTGCCGATGATATTACAGTTAATAACATCGTTAGCCATGTTTATCCCGTCATTTCCGCTGTGTTTGATAGTATTTTCTATAAAATCAACTGAATCGCAGAAGCTGCAGTTTATCATTCCCGGCAGTAAATCAAGGATCTCGTATTGAGTGTTGTGCCAGTTATCGTTGTAAAAAGCAATGAAAGCATCTGCTCCCTGACAGGTTGTTTTACCGTATGAACCATCAATATGAACCAGATTGTATTCAGTGTTTGCGAATGTAATACCCTCGAAAGTAATGTTCCTGACACGATTTTCGGGCGAATTACCCTGGATTTCAATAAGTTTTTCAATCACCGGAGCCTGCACATCTGCAGCAGCCATATTCTCACCGGACCGTGCGTAATAATAAAGGGTTTGTTCTGACTTGTCGAAGTAAAATTGACCGGGAGAGTCGAGAAATTCGAAAGCGTTGTATATTGTATGAGTTCCGGTAACTGTAAATGCAGCACCCCACCCTGGTGTCTGTGCTATTGCTCCGTACGGTTGCTGCAACAGCAGCACCCTGTTATTATTTACAGTCACGACATCCCGCACACAGACAATATTTTCGTTCCATGTTGTACCATTAACTATTTCAATATCGTCGGGATTTCTGGAAATAAGCGGCACATCAGATGCATTGTACCTGACTCCATCGCTTTTAGTACCACTTGTCCATGCCCATTCAGCCTGCCCCTCACTCACAGAATAATTACCCTCGCCTCCCCGGGCAGTAACAGCTTTTTTGGTCATTGTGGCTCGTTTGTCATTTACATACAGATTTCGTAATTTCGTTGAGCGATTCAAAGAGGCTTTATAAACGTTCCCGTCATGTTGAGTCCATCCAGTTACTTTTACCGCACCGCTGAGAATGGGTGTTTCTTCAGGATACGCTTTGTAGATGATTCGGTATCCGTTGGTACCAGAATCCTCCGGCTTAAATGTTATGGTGCTGTGTACGGGATATGTGCCATCTCTCAAGTAAATGACAATATCTCCAGACATACTGCTGTTTTCCATTCGTACAGCATCGCGTGCTGCAGATACAGTTTTAAATGGTGAACTTTCTGTTCCCGGATTGCTGTCATTACCATCTGGCGAAACATAAAAAGTAGTCTGAACACCTGCTGTTGCATTGAATACCAGGCATGTACTTATGCAGGTAATCAGTGTAATTATTCTCGTGCGTAACACATACACGCATGTATAAACGTTCATTCTGTCATTCTCCTGAATTATCATAACAAGTTTTTATCCTCAGGCTTCATGATTTGTTACTGCTGATGTATAAACCGGTAACTTCCATGCAGTTTTTTTCCAGTCATAAGCCTTATAAAGTAGATACCATCGGACAATTGATTAAAATCAAGTATGCAGTACCTTTGCCCCGCTTTTATAATCTCTTTTCTGATTATCCTTCCTCTGGAATCAAATAGTTTCAAAGATAATGAAACCGTATGTGCGCATTCTAACTCGATTTTTACAAACGATTCTATATGCACAATGGAAGAAATGAGACTGTGACGTGTACTCATCAAAGGCCCGGTTATGCCTGTTTCTTCAACTTGCTCAATTGTAATATTGTCCAGGAACAGGTCATGCGTAGATTCTCCACAATTAAACGAGAGTCTGCCACTGGAATCGGTAGGATGTTCCATTTCGAAGGTAAAGGAATACGGACTTTTATTCGTGCTCAGATCAAATGTTTCCGGTGATTGCAGATAGCTTGTCCATGGATCATTTTCCATTTCCACATTTACTTCAAGAGGCCGGCTTTCGGCTGCCCGTGCATCGAAAGATACTTTGTAGAAATTGCCCTGCCGGAGGATAAGTCCTGCCTGCACAAGCTGTATATCATGACTGTTAGTTGGCAGATTCGATATGGTTACTTTGTATTCACCATCGGTAATTTCTCCTGACGCCTCTCCATCCCAGACATTAAGAGTCCATCCGTTTGAACCTTCATCAAACCCTCCATTGAACACCGTATCCCGGTGTAAAGGCGGATAGGCACCATCAAAAGCAGCACCATCAAAGGGAACAACAATAACTTTGCTGTTATGATCATCATTTCCCTGGTCGTCTTCTTTTTCGGAATCAATCACAGAAAATGTCCAGTGTGTGATATGTCCATTTTCGATGAAAACTCCGGGACGTTCTATTTTTGTCCAATGATTTACGGTTCCGTCGGTGTAGCGAAGAAAATCGGATCGGGGATCAAAAGCCAGTCCTTCATTTGTCCAATCATGTATTCCATCTCCGGATCTCAAATGGTATGCCTTTTTATCACTCCACGAATTGACAACTACATGATAGTACCCTCCGCTGTACCACAAAACCGGATCTTCGAGGTTCGGCGCAAGGCCGCTGTAAATAGAATTACACTGAACCTTGTAGGGCCCTGTAAGATTATCACTGGTCATTATCTGTCCATGGCGTTCAATAACCATGAATTTGCCGTCATCCGGACGTATTATTATGCTTAAGTTTGCAATTTCCCGGGGTTTGTTGAAACCATTAGCATCAATAGTAATCGAACCGGCAAAACTCCACGGTCCATCAAGCGACGAAGCTGTGAAAAAATCTCCAGGGCGGGTATCACTGACAACTGAGGCATAGGTTCCGTCTTTAAGCTGTAATATTGTCAGATTGTGCCCTCTTCCATCCGAGTTTGTCGGCCATGTAAGTCCCTTGTCAACATATGGTCCCGTAACCGATTCACTTACAGCATGGACACCTACGGAACTGAGCCACGCCCAGTGTCCTCCGGACTGATTCCATCGGCTGGCAAACATATGATATTTACCACCCGGACCCTTTATTATGGGGCCGTCCCAATAACTGTATGAACTGTTCGTTTCATCCTCGAGACCGTTACAGATATCCCTTTTACCCACAGAAGCGCAGCCCCATTTGTCTGAGCGCAGTGGTTCAACAATTGGCATTGGCAAAAAATAATCGATTAATGTCTTTGATGAACCTGTGCTTACTAACAAGACAAAGATTATCCCTGCCATCTGTATCGTGAATAAACATCTGTTAGTTTTTTCTCTCACTCGAACCTCACTGAATGACTAAAGCCGACAAAAAAAAACATGTACATATCAGTTCTTAACGTCCTTCGTTGTCGTTGTCGTAATCGTAATCGTAATCGTAATCGTTATCGTAATCGTTATCGTAATATATTATTGTTGCCGCTATTTAATTTATATGCCAAGATATTCTTTCTGTTTTCAAATCTGCCCGAAGTACTGATAACGAGCCCGGTCGAGGTACGGTTACCGAGCATAGTCGAGGTATAAATCGCCTCCTCGACGATGCTCGGGGAGTGTACGCTTGAACAATGGTTCTTTGAAATAAGGTTTCCAAACCAGGTAGAAATACTATTGCCGAGTAAGGCCGAGACACGGTTGCCGGGCAAGATCGAGGCATGTTACCGGGCAAGATCAATGCACAACATTGTTGCAATCTCACACAGTATAGCGTCTTATTTAATTCATAATTCATGATTCTTATGCGACCAATAAAAAGTCTCGTGTAAAGGAATCGTACCAATTCTTGTCGTATATTATTAATATACTATCAATAATACGCTTTGCCTTGTAATACTTCCTTTCAAAGGAAATATCTGTTCCGGCAAATGGAACAAATTTTATTATATGTTTAAAAAGTAATTATATGTATAAAGCAGGATTTTTTGTTTTTAAACCGGGTGTAAATGTCTGTTTTGTTGTGTATCACGACATTCACATTCGGTTTTTTATCTGCATCAAGGTTTTATTTGGGGCGGCTACAATAAGTAAATCTACAAGAGAGCTATACGGTATGTATTAACCAACAGTGTGGGTATGTGCGAAACATAAATGATAAATGTTGCAGAGCCACTTTGCTCCAATCATCCTGGTGTCTGGGATGAATCAGAAATGGCATCTGCAACATTTATGGCAAGCAACGAATATTCACTGATAAAAGGTTTGTTGTCTCTTTCCAGACAGTTTATTATCTTTTCAGGCATATTTTTTCGGATTCGATAGTTTATTCCCGGTTCACATCAACCTTTTGATATTTCATCTTCTGTATTTAAACACTTTTCTCGAAACATTTTTTCGTGAATTCTCGATAAATACTACATATATACCAGGGATAAGGTTTTCTCCTATTGTCATTTTATCCATACCATTTCCCCGTTCAATAACCGAACCATTTAAACTTGTTATGTAGTACTTAAACGCTCCCTTCTGTTTGATTTTCAGGCCATCTGCACTAAAGGGACATTGCCGGATACTTTTATCAGCGGATATATTGTGCTTTGCTATAGATGTTGTTTCATGAAATTCCATGAAATTAAAATTAATGTAGTCCGAGTCAAACGCTATTCGCACAACATGCTGGCCTTCTGTCAAATCGACATCGTTAACCGTTACAGTAGTCCAGTTTTGCCAGTCTCCGGTGTTTGGAATACTGATATCGCCACTTATATCGATTTCATCAATTTCTACGTGTATACTTTTCCCATCTCCATCGGCAGCTACCCTAAGGTCGAGAGTGTATGTACCTGTTTTTGTAGCATTTACAGTATATTCTAACCATTCGCCCTGCAGAATATGACAAATATTATATGAACCTGTTGTATCCTGAGTCGTTTCTATGTCAACCTGATCGTTTCTTAGATCTGCCAGCCCTTCATTACCGTTATCGTTTTGCTCATGATATCCTGCACCTTCACCGCCCAAATCGTATTCTTCCCCTTCTATCCGTCCGGGAATCTGGTGAGCCGATTCACCGTATGGACCCTGGAACATTTCGCAGGTGATGCTGACTGGTTCTGATGTGCCAATGTTTCCCTGGTCGTCAACAGCTCTGGCTGTAATGCTGTGTGATCCGGCATCCATACCAGACCACTGAAACTGATAGGGAGCTGTGCTGTCAGTTCCCAGAAGAGTGGTGTCATTGTAAAATTCAACTCTGGCAACTGAACCGTCTTCATCAGATGCATCGGCTGCAAGGGTGATCGTCTGGAGAGTGGTAAAACTACTGTTATCTTCAGGTTCTGTAAGAATTGCAACTGGTGATATACCGGTGGGAATAAGCGAAAGCATCTGTTCGGCATACCGGACACCGAACATGCGGTTCCCTTCTGTTGTAAAGTGATACTGATCTTTTCCAGGCAAGTCCTGAGCGGAGATAACATACGAATTCGAGATTACATTTGGGAGATTGGCAATAACAGAATTATGCGACCAACATGCCCCACCATGATTCTGATATAAAAGTTCACCGGCAAGCAGAGGAGTTTCTGATGCGTCTAATCCAAGATCACTTATCAGGTTGTCATAAACACCTTTTACCTTGTTGGGCCAGTCTTGCTGGCCTGTATTGGTTTCTCCCTGATGCAATAAAAAGCCTTTAATAACTCCGTCATTTTGAGCTTTCTTTGCCATCTCCAGAAGCCAGGCATACGCATTTCCTTCATACTTTTGAGGAACTTGTTTGTATGTGTCAAAATTCTGATTTCCGTTTTTAAAATAAATTCCAATATCACATCCGGGAATGGCAACAACAATTACACCCACTTTTATATTCTCCGGGAGATTTTCCACCATTGTTCTGCCAAAATAGTCTGCAGGTCCAAGCCCTCCATTATTACTACATCCCCATAACGGAGGAACTGCATCATACCATTCTCCATACGACCTGTTCAGGTCTGTACAATCCATCGGCTGCATCATCTGAAATCTGCTGTCAACGGTTTTGTCCTGCTGTTCTATTGTACCAGCCCCCGCCATATTGGATTGTCCAAAACAAAGGTAAATATGAAAATTTGGATCCTGCGCAAAAGTGCTTGTTTCCAACAGTACAACCATAATAGCCAACCACCATTTAACCATCTTAAACTTTTTCATCTATTTATCCTTTGTATAACATACAGATCGTTCGTTTTAATAACCCTAAAAGCTAACATCCGCAAAAACATTTGCTTTTATTTCCCGATAAGCATAAGGCCCGATTTCATTATGGAATTTCCGTTTCGGGATTTTAAAACATAATATCCTTTTGGCATATCGGTAACATCAAAACTACAAACTTTATCAGCACCTTTACTAATCATGTTATTTACTGAACGAACCACATTCCCTTTCAGGTCGTACATCTCAATTGACATGCTTCTGTTATTTGCATTTTGTACTGTAACAAATACCCTGTTTCCCTTTTGCCGTACAATCATTTTTTTTGTTTTTAGATTATCCGTTTTGAGGGGATCAGTGGATGACGCTTCGATTTCATACAGGGAAACATTATCTATAAATACTGTTGGAGTATCCGTCCCTGCATTGAATTCTATTCTCGAATCCTCATATGTGGATTCCGACATTGTAAAATCAATCACAAAAGTCTGCTTTGATGAGCTCAGATTAACCTGCTTTTCTCCTTCAACTATATCGGAAAGAAAGGTAGTGTAAGGCTCTTCAGGCATGGCTACATTTACATCCATAATACGGTCCGATGATGCATAAGCGTCATAGATCAAACGATATGTCTTGCCTTGTTCAAGCGTGATACCTGCCTGAACGACCTGAATATCATGGGAATTTTCACCGACAGAATTTACTGTAATGCTGTATTGTCCATCATCAACACTTCCGGTGCCTTCTCCGCTCCAGTTGTTAAATGTCCATAAATCAGATCCGGATGAAAAAGATCCGTTTTGCACAAGGTCCTCTGTACCATATTCGGTTAAAAATCTGGCAACAATTGATTTACTCTCACTCATAGTTACGGTCAACGGGTTTTGATCCCCATCGGCATCACCGCTCCAACTATCAAAAACCCATCCCTCCGATGGGGTTGCGGTAAGTGTTACCTGTGCACCATCTTCGTACTGCTCCTGCTCCAGGCTTCGGGTAACTGATCCTCGCCCCTGCATATTAACTGAGAGTGAATATCCGCGAGTTCCAAGAAAACGGTACCAGTTGAGCCGATAGGGTTCTCCTGAACCTTTAAAAACAAGATACAGATTTTGTACATCTGCACAATCGGTAACATCACACTCAAACGTTTCCCAATTGTTCCATCCGCCGGTTGATGAAATTTCGCAGGTACCAACCAGCTTTCCATCCCGGCTTCCCAATCGTAATTCAATCGTACCTCCACCGGAATTGCTTGATGCACGCACTTCGAAAGCGGAAACACCGCTGCCAAAATCCACGCCTTTCAAACGGATATAATCATCATCAGAGATATCAGTTACCATGATACCGCCTTCACTGCATTTTGCGGTTTCTATTCCCGACTGCCAATTCATGGTTTCGGCCTGTATAGTATCAAGAGGATCAACATACTTTATCTGTGCAGGCCCTTCGGAGGTAACTATGGCTTTTTTCATTGTGCCATCGTCATTGTAACTGACTTCATCAACACTTACCGAACGGTAATAAGTCTGACCGGACAAACGTCTGTCGTGATAAAAAATATACCATTTTCCCTTGTATTCAACTATTGACGCATGATTATTATTTCCATTATTGATATTTTGGCCATTGAGAGCCGGATTGTCGAGAACCGTTCCTATATGGTCATACCCGCCCATAGGCTCATCGCTCATCAAGTAATCAATTCTTGCTGTTGGTGGATGTTCAAAATCTGTAGAGTAAGAGAAATAATATTTCCCTTCATACTTATGTAAAAATGCAGCCTCAAAATTGTTTGGGGCGTGTATGGTAACTGCAGCACCTGAAGTAGAAATCATGTCTTCATTCAGCTTAATTATCCTGAGGTTGTCTTGACCATCCTGCCCACCGCCAAAAACAAGGTATGCCTGCCCGTCATCATCGACGAATGCACCTGGATCAAAAAGCCACTCAACGTTGCAGTTCTGCGGACTCTGTTTGGTTATCAATGCTTTTCTAAGCGGATCAGAATAGGGACCTTCCGGCCGGTCTGCAACTACGACTCCGATATCCTCACCACCATCCGGTACATAAAGATAAACCTTTCCGTTTCTGACCGCTGCACCCGGAGCGAAACACTGACTTGCCCAGCTTACATCAGAAGCACTGAAAACTTCACCATGATCGGTCCAGTTCTGCATATCATCAGACGACACCAGCGTGTAATCGATAATATTAAAATCATCAGTACGGTTATTGTCATCATGAGAACAAACTACGTACACCCGGTCATTAAATATAAAGGCGTTTGGATCTGCAGTATATTTCTGTGTGATAATCGGATTATCCCCACTAACATTCTGAGCTATCTGGAATATACAGATTAATACCCAGGAAAAAATTATTCGACTTGACATTATCAGCCTCTCTTTCATGTATGTTATCTGTTCAGGATTATAGTTTTTGACAATTGATATTTATTTTTAATATTTCCAATTTGAACAATATAAAAACCGTTTGACAAATGTCTCAGATCAAAACAATGGCTGTACATTTTTCCTGGCAATGTTTGCATTTTAGCAATCCTGAGAACATCACCCTTAATGGTATACAGTTTAAACAGAGTTGTTTTGTCATGTTGAGCGATAAATTCGATCTTTAATGATGATTTGACGCATTTTACTTTAAACGGCTGTGTCGCAGACTTCTTTTTATTTAAAACTGATGTACCTGAATCGTAAACCATTACGCTCACATTATCGATAAAAATATTTTCAGCAGAAGCTCCAGCATTAAATCCTAAACGCCCGTTAACCTCAGTAGAATCTTCCATGGTAAAGATAAAGGAGAAACTCTTTTTTGAAGTAGTCAGATCAAATTGCTGAATTTCGGGAAGGTAACTTGCCCATGGGTCCTCCGCCATCTCTACATTAACGTCTAAAGTCCTGTCAGACTCCGCACTGGCATCAAAAGAGACCTTGTAGGTTTTCCCCTGTTGAAGAAAAATTCCGGGTTGAACAAGTTGTATATCATGATTCTCTTCACCAGTACTGTCTATCTCAATCTGGTATTGACCATCAACGATACTGCCGCTGGCACCTCCTCCCCAGACATTAAGAGTCCATTCTGAAAGGCTGTTTTCGAAATCACCGTTGAGGATATAATTGCCGGATTCATCGGCACTTCGTGCGAAAAGAGCCGAAATCAGTTTGTCGCTGTCCATAGTGACAGACAACGGATTTTCACTGCCGTCAACACCATCTCCTGTCCAGCCAATAAAATCCCACCCTTCTTCCGGTTGTGCAGTAAGGGTAACGGTTGTCCCCTCTTCATAAGCAGTATTATCGGGGTCACGGGTTACTGTACCCCTGCCTGTTGTATTGACACTAATACCATAGCCATCCTCAATAGTTATAATGTCATTGAAACTTTTACCTACCCTGAACCAGTCAAAATCTGCATGTCCGCCAATACTCTTTGTAGCGTAAGCAAACAGTGCAAAACGATAACCCATGAAGTGAGCCAGGTCATAGGTCATCTCAAGCGTATTGCCGATGGAGTGCCAGTCATCCCCGTCGAGGCTGTAAAAAAATGTTGCCCTGTCTGCTCTGTTGACATAATCCATATCTATACGAAGATATACAACATTTTCTGAGAGAGGCACCGATTCGATTTCGGATAATTCATTCATCATGACTATATTGTTACTGTTTCCGGATCGTTTTACACCCACAAAACCGTGTTTATTTTGCAATGCACCCAGGCCCGCGCAATCACCGTCTTTTAATCCGCTGACATCCAGTAATATCCGGCCCGAGCAAGTTGGACCGAATGTGCGTTGTGTCAAAGAGTTACGTGCATTGACAAAACTGTTATCTGTTCGTCCGGTCTTGATTCGATAGAATCCGGAACGTTCCGTAAGAGACCAGTTGTCATTGTCGGGATTATGATTGAACTGCCATTCAAGTTTGAGGGTTGGTGAAGAGAAATCGTCTGAAGTAACAATACCGGTTCCTGAAGAAGATGATACGGAAGGCATTTCAAAACTCGAGGGAGCAACACCATTGTTGAATACCGGCCAGTCGTTTTCCCATGTAACCGGCACAAGCCACGGGCTGCGTCCGACTGCGCCGTTATCCTGAAAAAGATATCCCATCCAGTTTCCATCTGCCATTTCAAGGATGCTGCCCTGAGCTACTCCATTGCTGTTTAAGACAACTTTTCCCTCATAGGGTCCGGTAATTGATTGACTTCTGTGGCATATCTGCGTTCTTCCTGAACCATTGGGCCAGCAAATATTGAAAACATAATAATAACCGTTATATTTGTATACCTGGGTTCCTTCAGCGCCAAGAATAAAACTTGAGCCGGCTACGTTTTCGGGGTTTTGAAGAACAACGGAGTTAACTCCGCCGGACTTTACGCCGGTAAGGTTTTCATTGAGTTCTACACATCGGATAGTTCCGTTTCCGTACAGAACATAGTTGCGCCCGTCATCGTCGAGAACCAGTGATGGATCATGCCAGAAAGGAAGAATCGTTTCCTCCCACCCGCCGCTGTGGGGGTTAGTAGTTGTAAAGAGATGGGAGTTTCCTGATGTTGAAGAGAAAGTGAGTAAATAGAACGTTCCATCTTTATATCGGAGGCTGCTTGCCCAGGTTCCTTTCCCGTACGCATTCTCACCTGCAGCCAGGTTCATCTTGTTGTTGTCGCACAGAGTAGAATAACAGTATGAGATGGTTTTCCAGTTAACCATATCTTCAGAAGCCATAATTGGTACACCGGGAGCCATGTGCATGGTGGTACTGCTCATATAATATGTATTATCGACACGTATGATTGAAATATCGGGGATATCAGCCCAGATGATTGGGTTTCTTACTGAAGTAGCCAGGACAAAAGATGAAACAACCAATACGCAAGCCAGACTTATCCGCAGCTTCAGTTCAAATAGATGTGTTTTCATTTTTATTGTCCCGCCATGTGTTGAACTTTTTCTGCTATATTTTTATAATATAAGATTATTTATTATCGTATAAGGCTTTTTTATTCTTTTTACCTATATTTCCGTTGAAGTTTTTTTCAACAATATTTACAGTCTATCACATTTTTGAATGTGTGTTTTTATAAGGTGTTCCGGGTCGACGAGCACACACGACCCAGCTTTAATAATGAGATTTTTTCAAATGATAAGTTTCATGTTCGCCGGGCGCAGTGTGTCCTGCTAACTCTCTTTGTGATGGAGGTGGGCCCTCCGGTTTCGACGAGCAGGCGTAGAAACCAAACCACCCGGAGCTGCTTTTGTCAAAAGCAAAGGTAGTGAGCGTTCGAGGAAAAGG
>JAAYEB010000181.1 GCA_012728995.1 Fibrobacter sp.
AGCCTTTCCCATTTCATATGAAAGTGCTCGTTGATATATCACTTCCTGAAAACCATTTCCTAAAAACTTATGTACCTCATAACCGGCACCAATAATCTTTTCAGTTATTTCTTTATATTTTAACTCTTTCATATTATCAATACCGTGAAATCGTTTTATTAAACCCTGATATTCGAATTAAAACTAAAATTTGTTTACTTATTTAAATTAGTATTGAAAAGCGACATATGCAAAGAAAAGTGTCTGAATCACTGATTGGCACTGATTATTGGATTTCACTGAAAGACAGGGATGATTACAAACTATCAATACTTATCAGTGTATTTCGTGTAATCTTCCCAATCCGTGATTCAGACAATGTTTTCAGAGTACGAATCTTTTATACTGCATACTTTTGCTTTTGTACATAAATTTCTTACTGTTTCCACTTCAGTGGATTAAGAAAATAGAGAAATTCCGCGGCCATTATGTTGAGCATCACCTGCACTTAAGAAAGAATTAAGAATTAAGAATTAAGAATTGAGATCTTCATGCAATCGCCGAGCGCACACGTCCCCCGCAGCAGCTAATAAAAATTCGAAACAAAACGATTAAGAAAAAACGAAATTCGAAACAAAAACAAAGAAAAAACAGGAATACAAGCAGAAAAAATTAAAAATACGAAATCCGAAAAAGGAATAGAACAAGAAATTGATATTTTGGGCGTGTGGCAAACTGTGAATAGTTCCAGTTTATAGAAAAATCAGAAAATCAATCGAACCAAACGTCTGCGGTTCTCAACATTACACTCAGTTTTTACTATTTTATGTAGAAAACAGTACACCGGAAGAGATAAAAGCAAATCGCAAAGAGCTTGTATCACTGTTGTCATCCGTAATAAAAGATGAAGGGGCACGTATAGTTGATGCAATATTTGAGAGAATGCGAAAAACACAGAAAATAGATAAAAAAGTGACAGTAATAAAATCAGTTGAAGATTTAGTGGAGGTAACGGGTATGTGGGAAACAGCAGTTAAAAGACATGAAAAACAGATATTGGAAAAGGGTATCGAAAGAGGTATCGAAAGAGGTATCGAGAAAGGTATCGAGAAAAATAAAATAGAAAATACCCTTAAGCTTATAGAAAAAGGTATGGATAACAGTTTTATCCATGAGATCACTGGTTTGAGCTTGAAAGAAATACGAGCATTACGAAAAGAAAAGAAAAAGGTGTAGTTTTTTACAACTTTTTTTAGACAATCTTGGTCGAGTAAACCGAGGGAATTTCACCCTCAATCCTTCACAGAACCATACGTGAACCTCTCGATTTATACGGCTCTTATTGTTTGCTATTGCCCTGGCCTTGCGTCTACCAAACACTCCTCCCTTGCTTAAACAAGGTTTATGTTCAGTTTTCACTATGAACGATTCTGCCCCTTTGCTTTTGGCAAAAGCAGCTCCAGGTGGTTTGGTTTCTACGCCTGCCCGTCTAAACCAGGCCCACCTCCATCACAAAGAGAGTCAGCAGAACACACTGCACCCGGCTTACATTAATATTCATATTTTTTTACTATAACCGAGAGTCAATACTAACTTAATCCTTTTTCTTTTCTATCTTCTTTTTTTTATCACCGTTTGCCTGTTTTTCAGCAGATTTCAAAAAAAAAGATGCGAAACTGTAGATAATCCGAAGCATTATAAAAACTTTAACAGTTGGGTAAAACCAAGATTTTTTTTTCCTGAACATTCTTCATATCCCATCAAGTCTCTAATAAATCATAAAACAGACAACTCATTTAAGTGAGTCTGCTTCGAGAGCATTGGCATAACGGTTCATGCCTAAAATATATCCTGATTACATAAAAAGTTGAAATTCTCTGGTATACAGGTTGCAATAGATAACAACTGAAAAAGAGGTGTGAATGAACAAAATTACAGATAAAACAATAACACTCATTCCTTCAGGCAATGATTTTATAAGATGTGAAATTGATGTACCATTTGTTCCTACACCATTAAATATTGTTGATGAGATGCTTGCAATGGCACATGTTGGCAAAAATGATACGGTTTACGATCTGGGGTGTGGTGATGGGCGGATTGCAATCACTGCAGCCAAAAAATGCGGCGCCAGGGCAGTAGGAATAGATCTGGACCCCCGACGAATCAAAGAAAGCAGGGATAATGCAAAAAAAGCAGGCCTCAATGAAAATATCTCGTTTCTGAATCAAAGTTTTTTTAAAAGTGATATCAAAAATGCAACAGTAGTTACTCTCTATTTATTATCTAATGTGAATATAAAACTTCGTGCAAAACTGCTTGATGAACTTCAACCCGGAACACGAATCGTATCCCACGATTTTCATATGGAAAAATGGCGCGCAGAGAAACGGATTGAAAAAGGTAATCACACTCTTTTCTTCTGGACAATTCCTGCTAATATTTCAGGTATATGGCACGGAAAAATACCAAAAACTTATGGCGGTTTTAATTTTTCTATGGGAATCAAACAACATTTTCAGGAAACAATAGCTGAATTTATCTCTCCGGAAAAAACTCCAGTCAAAAGATGCAAAATTAAAGGTAATACAGTTGAAATCAGAATGAAACTGCTTATAGACAAACAATCCAGACCGGTTCGGTTTACTGGCAAAATTAACGATGATATCATAAACGGAACCATGACAGCCATCGGGAAACCAGAAGAGAAATGGCGCTGTGTACGTGAAGCCTTTACGGTTAAACCTTTGTATTGATAATGGTGGGGTCAGGAAAAAGAGAATAAAGAGATATAAAAACACAGAGAGCGCAGAGGCAGGAAAATCAGAATATATGGTTAAGAAAGAGATACTGGAGAGGAAGTTAACCACAGAGGACACAGAGAAACACAGTGGCGGAAGAATGTGATTGGAAAATGATAAGGTCTGAAAAAAGAGAATAATGAGATAATAAAACGCAGAGAGCGCAAAGGACGCAGAGGCAGGAAAATCAGAATATATGGTTAGAAAAGAGATACTGGAGAGGAAGTTAACCACAGAGGACACAGAGAAACACAGCGGCGGAAGAATGTGATTGGAAAATGATAAGGTCTGAAAAAAGAGAATAATGAGATAATAAAACGCAGAGAGCGCAAAGGACGCAGAGGCAGGAAAAAGAGAGAAAAAATATTTAGTCAGGAAAGGGATACAGGGAGAAAATGACAGAGTCTATAAATATTAAAATATTTTACACCTGTGCCCTCTGTGATTAAAACTCTTAAAAGCCAGTACACTGTGACCTGAATAGAGAAGATTCAGGTTAAATTTTTGAAATTCCTGGTAATCAAACTATTTTTTGTTCATGAAATATTCAAAAGGATCTATCGGACGTACATTTGTGCTTCAATTTGAAGAGGGTGATTCTATTTATAACGAAATAGAAAAAGTAGCCCAAAACGAAAAAATTCATTCCGGAATAGTCTGGGTGATTGGAGGGGTAAAAAACGGCAAGGTTGTCGTTGGCCCCAAAAATGACAAACAGTTACCCCCGGACCCCTTAGTAGAAAGTTTTTCAGATGCGCGTGAAATTGCCGCAATTGGAACCCTTTTCGAGAATGAACAAAATCTGCCTGAACTCCATATGCATGCATCAATAGGCAAAGGAACTGAACCACTTGTTGGATGCCCCAGACTTGGACTGGATTGCTGGTTGATAACTGAAGCAGTTATTCTGGAATTATTGAATATCGATGCAAAAAGAATAAAAGATGACAAGAAGGGTCTGGAACTTCTCAGAATACTTAAACCGGAATAAGACGATCTGTCAATAGTGAAATTTTTCGTCACCAGGTCACCAGGTGTGTCGCTTACGTATTCAATATTTCAAGTAACTCTTTGCGTGAGAAACTTTTTAGCGTATCCGGAGAATCCTCAATAAGCGCATTTTCGATCAGATCCTTTTTCCTGTCGATAATTGACGCGATCCGCTCTTCAATCGAATTTTTGGTAACAAGCTTAAAAACCTGAACTCCCCTTCTTTGCCCTATCCTGTGCACCCGATCGGTTGCCTGATCCTCTTTTGCCGAATTCCACCATCTGTCATAATGAATCACTACAGACGCACAAACAAGATCAATACCAACCCCGCCAGCTTTAAGACTGCCAACAAACACCTTGCAATTAGTGTCCTCAGAAAATTTTCTTATTACAGATCCCCTGTTTCTCGTTGAGCCTGTCAAACATACATAACCGGTTGAAATTGATTCGCAATATTTTTTTATTATCTCAATCATGCCAAGAAACTGCGAAAATACCACTACCTTCAATCCGGAATTCAAAGACTCTTCGAGCAATTCCGTAAAAAGTTCCCACTTTCCACAATCATACAGATCATATTCATCCACTTTTTTAAGGGCAAGAGCAGGGTGATCACACACCTGCTTAAGATAAGAGAGCAGTGAAAAAATGTGCATATAAGGTACCGGTTTTTCATCATCCTTCAGGATTTCAATAAACTTTTTTCCCTTCTCCTCGACAGCTTTCCGATACAGTTCTTTCTGATCGTAAGTTAAGGAACACTGACGAATATCTTCAATCTTTGGGGGAAGTTCATTCAGAACCGACCCTTTAAGCCGTCTCATGATAAATGGAGCTGTCAACCTGTGAAGACGTGCTTTTTGTAAAGATACACTTCCTGTTTCAAGAGCTGCCAGAAACTGCTCATTATCCGGAAATTCATTTTCAAACAAACCTGGCAGAGTTAAATCAAGAAGTGACCGTAAATCCGAAAGACTGTTTTCTATCGGCGTACCTGTAAGGCCAATTTTTATTTTTGAATTGATCTCAAAAGCACACTGCCAAGCTGCTGTTTCCTTGTTTTTAAGATTCTGGACTTCGTCAAATACCGCAACATCAAATGGCACCGAGGAGAGTATTTCACTATCATTACGAAGTATACCATAAGAAGTAAGCAGTATATCATATTTTTTTGACAAGACTTCTTTTCTCTGTGGTGCGTGATAAGTCTGTATAACCATTGAAGGTGAAAACATCCCGAAAAGATTTTCCCAATGACTCATAACCGAAGTTGGCGCGACAATACAAAACTTTACATTGCTGTCACGCTGCTGTTTTATTGCAGAAAGAAAAGCGATAACCTGTATTGTTTTCCCAAGTCCCATGTCATCACAAAGCAGCCCTCCAAACGAATTATCATATAGAAACAGGAGCCATTGAACACCCTTTATCTGGTAATCACGAAGAGTACATTTAACATCTTTAAGTGGTTTGAGATCTTTAAGCGGGCTGAATTTGAGCATCTGCCTTATTTTTGATGCAAGCTTCTCTTCACCCGTGATTCGGGTTGAAATGGGTGTATTTCTGAACTGAAGCAGGGCTGAGCGCGAAAGAGTAATAGTGCCCTGCTTCGAAGTCTTACGTGCACTTACAAGAGATGATTCTATCTTTTTACTCTTGAAGTCGTAGATCACTTTTCCATCAAAATAAAATCTGTTACGTTCTTGTTGTGCCTCTTTTATTTGGGAAAGAGGTACCCTGTTTTTACCAGCACAGTAAATTACTTCAAGTGTACACAAATCGTTTTCCACTTTTGATGGTTTCAGTTCAATGCGGTCGAATTCCGTAATAATTGATGGCTCTGCGATCCGTTTATAATCATCAGCTCCTTCATTTGAAAACAGATCTACAACTTCAGTTGTCCCCTGTTTACTTCCTATCGAAAAGACACTTTCATTTTTTTCCAGAAAAGCAGAAATTTCACTGGAATGAATCGGTTTTGAACGACCCCAGCCTGTTGCCAGAAGCTTTACACTTGCCAAAGTCAAAAAACACAGTGTTTTGGTCCGGGGGATCAGAATTACCGACTCAAAAACAAGTTCCGGATCAATTTCAAAATTCTTTTCTCCCTTGTCAGCAAGAGATTTTATTACTGGAATGACAGCAATATTTTCCTGATTTTCAGAGCGAAGGGCAAAAAAAAGTTCACAATTCTGCTCTGTTTTGTAATTGCTTAATACATCCGGTTTTTCTTTTTGTAAAAAATCCAGTATTGCAGGAACTGCCTTATGTGGAATAATTATATCAATAAGCTGGGCAGATTCGTTCAGGAATCGCAAACATGTTTTTCTTTCATCGTTTACAGCAAATTCAATTTTAATTGTATCTGAATCCCATTCACGATACATATGATATGCGAGTCTGTACCAGAAACTGCCTTCATTTTTCTGACGCTCTGTTTTATGCCCTGCTGCAATCAGGGCACGCTCATGGTCTGTCTGAAGAAACTCTACAGCTTTATTCATAAGGAGATATCTTGAAGGATATTCTGTTGAGATGCGGCTTGTGAAACGATCCCGGTCCGGTCCTTCAGAGTAATATATCGCAAGAGTTTCATCCTTTACCCCCGAAATCCTGACAGACCTATCCTTATCCGCTGATTCATCATTGATTTTGATCAATTCTACAGAATTTGTCTGAAAACGGATAACATTATTCAG
Organism: Fibrobacter sp.; assembly: GCA_012728995.1. GTDB lineage: Bacteria > Fibrobacterota > Chitinivibrionia > Chitinivibrionales > Chitinispirillaceae > JAAYEB01. The sequence continues at coordinate 6,473 of JAAYEB010000181.1, forward strand.
TAAAAGCAGAAAAAAACTGTTCTGAAACAGGTCAAAAGGAGATTTCCCGTTTCCGGTTTCCTTGAGATATTCGAATATGGAAAGCAGCTTTTTTGCATTTGGGCAGTCTGCATATTTCCCTTTGCTGCAGGAACAAAAAAGACGAGGGCTTTGAAATTCTCTTGCAATAAGAAATGTCTCGTGTTTTTCACCTTTTTTAGATTCAGGAAAAAGGATAAAACTGTTCCGGTGAAAGTCCATCTGGTCTAACTGCATTACAAGTATAAATTCCCCTGTTTTTTGATTGTTCTATTTTTCTCCGGCAATAACCTCGGCAATATTAACCAGATGGTCCTTGACCCTGCGATAACTGTTCAGCATATCTGCATAGGCAGTACTTAACAGAGGCTCAAGCCTGCATTCAGAAAGACGCGCAAGATGTCTGCTTCTGAAATCCCTGAATCTATGCGTAATCTCATCACCCCGTGGATTAGCTTTGGTAGTAATGTTTCGGTCCAGAGTCAGATAAGCGTTGTTAATCATATCAAAATAGGATGATACCATATCATGCAGCTCTATGAGATCCTTTTTCATGGATTCCGGGATCACAATTCCTTCATTGTTTACCTTAAGGTAAAGTTTCAAAATAGTGGTTATATAATCACTTATCGTCTCATATTCATCAGCAAGTCGCATCTGTTTTCTGGCCTGATCAGAAAGACTGGGCGGAACTTCACCCGAAAGCAACTCGGTCAAAAAAGTGGTTATCTCTTTTTGTATGATATCCAGAACTTCTTCACGGTGAAAAATCTTTTTTACCAGATTGAGTTCCGCCTTCTCTGATGTCAAGACTTCTTTGAGGAAATCAATCATTTTCCTGTCATGTTCAGACATGACAATTATTTCTTTACGCGACTGCTCTATAGCCATCATTGGAGTATCTATCATAAGCACATCAAGGTGAGTCAGTTTTGGAGGTTCCTTGAACGGTTTGTCCGGTACAACCTTTATCAAAAAATTCGCCAGTATAGAAACAAATGGCAGAAAAATGATGGTATTTGCAACATTAAAAACAGTATGAACCGCCGCAATTCCTGTCTGAATATATGGGAATGTAATGTTGCCATCAGCACTGATCATGGTGTTTGGATCTACACCCAAGATTTTTCTGATTAAAACAAGGTAAAAACTGAAAATAGCAGTAATCCACAATACTCCAAGCAGATTGAAAGTTATGTGTGCATAAGCTGCCCTTTTGGCATTTGTGGTTGTTCCTAAAGATGCCAGATAAGCAGTAATGGTTGTGCCAATATTTTCTCCAAGAACCAGCGCTGCCGCAGTCTCAAAATTAATTACCCCGGTTGATGCCAACCCCATTGTAACACCAAGAGTTGCAGATGAAGACTGTACAATAAGGGTAAGAACACATCCAACCAAAACACATTTCAGTACTCCAAAATATGTATCGGCTGCAAACATGTGAAACCACTGCTCGAATTCGGGAATACTCCTTATCGGTTTAAAACCATTTTTCATTAATTCAAGACCGAAAAAGATCATCCCTATGCCCATTAATGACATTCCCAGATACCGGATCTTTTCATTTTTTGAAAACAGAAAAGCAAATGCAGCAGTACCAAGCAGTGGAAGACCATATTTATCTACCGAGAGAACTAAAATCCACCCTGTAATTGTCGTACCTATGTTGGCTCCCATGATTACACCAATAGCCTGCTTGAGTGTCATCAGGCCTGAATTTACGAAACCAACAGTCATGACAGAGGTAATGGAACTTGATTGAATTACACATGTCACCAGTGTTCCCACCCCTGTAGCCAGTAACCGATTATGTGTAACAATCCCGATAAGTTTTCGCAAACGGTTACCGGCAACAGCCTGAAGTCCATCAGACATATTTCTCATGCCTAAAAGGAAAATTCCCAGGCCTCCGACGACACTAAACAACATTGAAACAATCAGTTTATCATCCACTCTGGAACTCCTGGAATATTATAAAAAGTATTTTTTGAGTAAAACTATTTTTTAAAGGCTGAATTTCAGGTATAGAAGATGTACTGGTTTTTTTAAAAAACCTGAAGAGTTCTGGTATATTTGAGGTATTTTTTTTCATCAAAACCGATAAATATATATATAAACTTTCCCTCTTACCAGGTTTTTTTACCCGGATCAGAGTATTCTTCCTGTCCCCAATCGGGGTCGGGACTCGGAACTCCGGGTCGGGATCGATTCTTAATTCTTTGTTTACATAACTCGATTCCGATACC
>JAAYEB010000182.1 GCA_012728995.1 Fibrobacter sp.
ACGATTCCGGTAGTGTTTCAAGCTCATTTTCATCCAACGAGACTGTACCGATCCTCAGATCTCCAAAACTCTCTGGCAACTCTTTTAGACGGTTACGCTGAAGTGTAAGTTTTTTAAGTTTTTGAAGTTTTCCAATAGATTGCGGCAGATATTCCAGTTGGTTTGCCCTGAGTTCAAGTGTCTCAAGATTTCGAAGATTTCCAAATGATTCCGGAAGACGTTTGAGTTTGTTTCCTACAAGTTCGATCATCACAAGTGCAGTGCAGTTTCCGATCTCTTCTGAAATATGTTCGATTTCATTAAAATTGAGAAGCAGACGCTTAATTTCTGGAAGCCTTCCTATTGCATCAGGAATAACACGAATAGAATCGTTATTGAGATTAATGGAGAAAACATTTTTTTTATCAATAGTTCCAGAAATAGGTCTTGCAAGTTCTGGATTTTTACCGTTTGCAATTAAAATCTCCTCAACAGCTTTGAGCTGTTGTTTAAACTCGCTTTGGCATCCTGCAAGAAAAAAAACCGAAAGCAGAAAAATTGATATAGTTTTCATTTTTTCCCTTTTCCAAATATTGAATAATTAACTGAATTTATATTCAAAATAATATATGCAATGATTACATCCGTTTATTAAATATCCATTATGAAGTGTCATTATCTCAGGAAATGTAGCATAAAAGAAAAATCATTACAAAATAAAGTATTTTACTTAGTAGAAATTTGAACTTTCAATTTTTTACGTTCAAACGTCTAAGAATTTTAATATCCTCAATTATGCCTGAATATATTATATTATTCTTGCGTCTATTTATAATACTTTTAGTCTATATTACAATGTTTCAACCAAAAGGAGTTTCCATGCTTCGCCAAATCATCATCACAACAGTAGCTGTTTTCTCTTTAACCGCACTGATAAACCTTTTGTGTGTAATGCCGCCAGATCCAAACCGGGATGATAACGCGAAAGTTAAAGATATCAGTCTGGAAAATATCTTTATCAGCAGTCCTGACAGCAATATTGTTTTAATTGATAAAGAATTTGATATTAAACTTTCCCTTATGCTTGTATACCGCATAGATTCATTGACTGTTGATCTTGATGACGGGAATGATACTGTTATTATGCCTGGAGAATGGGATACTCTGCTTACTTTAAAACACTTGTACAATTCTACCGGTAAAAAAGTCATTGAAGCAACCATATATACAGAAACAGCAAAGCCAAAAACCTCTACCATTACTGCAATCGTTGTTAAACCGGCTAAACTGATTGAAAAAGAGATAACCGTTTCCCGAATCCCTGATTTTGTAAATAAAGGAGTCAAATTGTCTGTTTCTGCCAATGGTAGTGAAAATATTGAATATTCATGGTATAAAGACACTTCATTAATTTTCAAATCGGATGATTCAGTATATACCATTGATTCTCTCACCGAAACAGATACAGGTGAATATTTTTGTATTGTCAATAATTTCTATGGTTCAGACACCAGCTTCTCTTACAAACTTTCACTTGATGAATATCTGCCTCCTGTTATACAGAATGAAAGAAAAATATTCTCTGAAGGAGAAATGAAGATAGATTCAAGATGTTTTCTGTACATAACAACATCAGATTCGCAAAAACTAACTTATCAATGGTATAAGGATAATAATGTTATTATAAATGAAACATCCGATACTCTTGTTTTCAGTTCCCTTTCGGTTGATGACAATGGTGTGTACAAATGTGTTGTAACAAACGAATATGGTTCCGATACGAGTCTTGAATACACGATTGAAGTTTTCGAAAACGTAAAGCCGATTATTCAGAATAATAAAGAAATTGTTGCTTCCGGACCTCTTTTAAAGGATTCAACAGTAACACTTTCAATAAGTGCATCCGGAACAGAACCACTCAGTTATTCCTGGTATAAAGAAGGTTCTGAAACCGTGTTATCAACAGAACAACAATTAACTCTTGAAAACCTGTCCACAGATGCGGAAGGTGAATATTACTGTATTGTGACAAACGTTGCAGGCAGCGATACCAGTAATGTATACATGATAAAATTAGAAAATCGCAAACCGTTTGTAATATCACAACCGGATACGTTTAAACTGGTTGAAGATCAGTCTGAAACTATTGAAATAGAACTGGATATATTGGATCCGGATAATGATACTGTATTCTGGAAAATCATAGAAACTCCTGTTAAAGGAACGGTTTCTTCAGACAGTGGTACAACATTATCAAAAAAGCCTCTGTTTTCCTATACACTGAAACCGGATTCAAATGGTGTTGATTCCCTTGAAATAGAATATACTGATAACGAAAACTCTGGAAAATTAACCATACACTTCAAGATTGAATCTGTTAATGATGCTCCGGAACTGGTTGATCCCGTAACGGTAATTGAAATTAAAGAAAATGAGACAAAAATGATTACATATGAAGCATTTGATAAAGATGGAGATATTCCATTTCTTGGTCTTGCACCTGCTCAGGAAGGTATAGAGATACCGGATTGGATAACTGCTTCAGAATCTGTAGACCAGATAACGGTTATATTGAAACCTGATCATTCAATTGCTTCAAATGCAATCGAATATATAAATCATTATTTCTCGATAAAAGCATTTGATGGTACTGATAGTACTTTTACAAAAATAAAAGTGGTTGTAGAAAATGAAAACAGAGCACCAATATTCAGGGATTTACCGGAATCGGTGAACTGTCCGGTTGGGGATACGGTTGAAATTGAATTGTCGGGGACCGATCCAGACGGAGATGACTTCACATTCTCAATAAACAATCCTGAAAATGGAATGAATATTGTTTATAACAGATTCGTATGGTTTATTCCTCATGATAAATACTGTCCGGATGATTCAAAAGTTGTTTCCTTAAGAATCAGTGATGAAACAGACTACTCTGACACAACATTTTCAATTTTGTTTCAAAATCACGAATGGGAACTATTAACTTATTCGACAGATATCAATGCACTTTTTGCTGCCAAAAACCGCTCAACAATATTTAAACTTGAGCATAGTGATCCAAATGGAATAATTTACAAATCAAACGATAACGGCAAATCCTGGAACATGATTAGTACAATTGAATTGATGAATCAAAATGATAGAACTGTGTTCGAAGCATCACAATCCACACTGTTTTTACTTTGGGAACATCTGGGTAAATCTGCTTACTACCTATCCTATATAAATGAATCAGGCAGCATATTCAAAAAACGGACTTTCTTTTCATACTTTCCCTCATTTTGTGTATCTCCCGATGGTAGTACCATTATGGGAGTTCATTATGGTGTTAGCCGAACATTTACAATTTATTATGAAAATGGCAGTATTGATACGACACATTATTTATCCACTTATTTGCCCGGTTGTTTATCTGTCGGGAATAAGTATGCATGGGGACACAAATCTTCAGATCTTTATTGTATGGAAAATTTGCAACTTGATGATTCTCTTTGTGGTTTTAAACCATTACATTCCAGGTCAACAGTTACTGGAATAGCAAATGACGGAAATGACGGTGATACCATATACGCTTATGACAGTAGTTCATTATCACAATATATTTTTGATGGGCCTTCAGGCATTGACAGACATAATATTTCCATAAATCAAATTGTTATGTTTTCTGGTGAAGTTGGATGGTTGGTCAACAATAATGGCGAAATACATTATACAAATAATGGTTTTAAAACAACTCACAAAGATTTTGCATTAATTGAAAATAATGATAGATATATTAAAAAGATTTTTAGAGCTGCAGATGGCACTATGTTCGCGTATGGCCAACATAACGGGAAAACATATCTATTCAGATATTGATAGAAAATGAATAGATTGTGAACTGCAAATCTGTTTTAACAGAACATGTAAAAAGTTGCTTAGACATACCAGAAGAATAGAAAATTAAACCTGTGGCACTTTATGCGCGCGTAACAAACCCCGTTTTGAATTCTGGTTTTGATAACCTGATCCAAACTCTAATACTTGTTTTTGCTACAATATTATAAATCAGGGTTTTAACTGATACTTATAATCAATTTTTAGAACTGAACTGCATTTTTAATTGAATTTTTATGAAAATGAGGATTTTTATGCTCCTTAAAATTACATTAATTATTACTACTGTTTTTGCACAACTATGTTGGGGTTATTTTGATCCAACCCGATTCAATTTCGGAACAGACTGGGATTTTCTTGGTAAAGACAATAATGATAAAGGATCAGTAGCGCAAGCTGTAGATTATGTTACCATATGGTTGGTAGACTTGTCCTATAATTCACGATATAGTGATATGTTAAAATTCTGTAAAGAAAACAAAAAAACACCTGTATTCTATGCATATATAGTTGCAAAAGCTTCAGGACTTGGTGATAGTGATGATGATGGCCGTTTAAATGAAGAGGGCGGTTATTGGCTTAGAAATAATATTAATCTGGTCAAAAAAAAATATGAAGAATATGCAGAAGAAACCGCAAAATGCTTTGGGATATCGCGTCCTATTATCTGGCTTATGGAACCTGATTATTATCAGTATTGCAATGGTTACGGCAACGATATAAGTATGCAGGAAGCGGCAGGTTACATGCATGAAATGATTGATTGTGTAAAAAAGTATCTGCCTAATGCAGTGTTTTCTATGGATATTTCTCCCTGGAATAATGACCAGGCTTCATATCTTAACCATTTTGATATGTCTGAGTTTACTTTTATGAGTACCAGTGGAGGGCGTACAGAAGCCGGAAGTGACAGAATCAGATACGATAATAACAACAATGTAACCTGGAGCAGTGTAAATAATATCACAGGCAAATGTATAATTGCTGATGATGGATACGGTGCAAAAGGAGTAGATATTGGTCATGATCCAACCTGGGATGATATAAATAACCTTAGAAACCGAATTCGGGATGGGGTTGCTGCAATCACACAAAAATCACCCAATTCAAACTGGGGTTCAACAATAAACAGTCTTAAATCTAGTCTGAGTTCAGAAAATACAAAATGCAATTTTGAGTTCCCGTCACCAAAGTATTCCATTAAAGTCACCATTAAGGGTGAAGGTAATGTCTTGATGACACCAAATGAGTCTGCATTTGATTCTGGAACAACGGTAACACTTACAGCTCAACCCGGTTCCGGTTACAGATTTTTATCCTGGGATGACGATGTAAATGGAACAGATGAAACTGTTTCGTTAAAAATGGATGATGATAAAAATGTTACTGCTTCGTTTGTTGATATCAATGCTAAAACCAAATTTATTCTTACAATCAGTACAAATGGATCTGGTATTGTTGAGATTGAACCAAAACAAACCGAATTTGATAGCGGATCGTCTGTAACCCTCACAGCACGAACAATAAATGGTGCTGAATTTATATCATGGAGTGGTGATCTCTCAGGAATAAACCAGCAAGAAAGCATTGTTATTGATGGTCACAAACAGATCAACGCTTCTTTTTCTGGTAATGATATTTCCATTGAAAATCTTGTTGAAAATGGTGATTTTTCGGATGGAGATGCTCAATGGGCTTTCGGTGCATATGAAAGTGCAGAAGCTGAGGGCGTTGTTGAGGAAGGAAAATTCCAGGTCGATATAATGAATAAAGGAACAGAGGATTGGCAGATTCAGCTCATGCAAGAGGATATTAATTTGAAAAAGGGTACCAAATACCAGCTTTCATTCAATGCATCTTCACAAGAAAATGCAACCATAATCGCCTTGATTGGAATGGGAGAAGAACCTTATGACAGCTACTTGCGTAAAGATGTCAAACTGACTTCTGAAGAAAAGAATTATAAATATACTTTTTCGATGCGATCAGAACCAACCTCTTCAGACCGTATCGAATTTACTTCAGGAACAGCCGATGCCGGATGGATAATTGATGACATCACACTTACAGAATTCATTGAACTTGATCCATTTACTTCTGTAAAACCTCGTTCTCATTTTACATCTAAAAAAGTATCTGGTATTAAACATGCAACCGTTATCCAGTATGATTATTCAGGGCGAGCGATCAAGAGAAGTATTGGCGACTATAATAAAATAATGAAACAGTTCAAACACCATTCTCCAGGGTGTTACATAACTGTGATAGATGTTGACGGAGTAAAAAGTGTCAAAAAAACTGTTATTACAGGAAGGTAACAGTTGAAAAAAAACGCAACGCCAATATCAATTTATTGTTCTCTTCCTGTTTCGATTTTCGGTTTTCTGATTGTTCTATTTCGAATTTTTAATAGCTATCGCGCGGGGATCGTGTGCGCCCGGCGAGCATGATTATTTATAAGGTCAGAAAGATAATTTCAAGCCTCAACTTATTTAAACAGTTCCATTATATCGTTCTGTGTAAGCTTTTTAAAAAATGACATTTCAGTCTGTATTACGCTGTCTGTAAGATTACGTTTTTTTTCCTGAAGTTTAAGTACCTGTTCTTCAATAGAATCTTTCGTTATTACCTTGTAAACAAACACCGTCTTTGTCTGCCCTATTCTGTAAGCTCTGTCTGAAGCCTGATTTTCTGCGCTGGGATTCCACCACGGATCAACATGAATCACATAATCTGCACATGTAAGGTTAAGCCCGGTTCCACCTGCTTTTAGACTTATGAAGAAAACGGCGGCACCATCCTCCTTCTGAAACCGTTCGACAACAGACTGACGATCCCTTGTTGCACCTGTAAGTATCTCACTTGTAATATTTTTTTCTGATAAACGTGTTCTGAAAAGTTCCAGAGCTTTAACAAACTGCGAAAATACAAGTACCCTGTGCCCTTCAGAAACAACTTCTTCAATTAATTCTTCAATAAGCCGGAATTTCCCGCTATCACTGCACATTGATTTATCAACAAGGTCAGGATGACAGCATATCTGGCGTAATCTAAGCAGTCCTTCAAGAATCTGAAATCGTGATTGCTCCATTCCCTGCTCATTTATTGATTTGATTACCTTGCCTCTGTATGTTTCCCGCATAATTTCATAAAATGTGCGTTGCCTCGAAAGCATTTCTGCAAAGATTGTTATTTCGTTTTTTGGTGGCAGATCTGTTGCTACCTGTTCTTTTTTTCGCCTTAATACAAATGGGAAAATAAGCTTTCGAAGGAGTTCAGCAGTTTTTTCGTTAGCTTCCCGTTCTATGGGTTTTATGAAATTTCTGCTGAAATTCCGATATGGACCCAGCATTCCAGGATTTATAAACGAGAATAATGACCAAAGTTCTGAAAGGTTATTTTCTACAGGTGTACCACTTAATGCAAGCCGATACCTGCAATTCATTTTTCTAAGTGTACTACTGATCTGTGAGCCTGGATTTTTTATCGCCTGAGCTTCATCAAGAATAACATAGTGAAAATCGATTCTTTCGAGTGACTCAATATCACGTAACACAGTACCATAAGTTGTTAAAACTACATCAGCCATATGCATGATATCCAGGTATCGGTGACGTCCTGAACCATGATAAAGAAGCAAATTCAGTGATGGTGCGAATTTCTGAGCTTCACGCTGCCAGTTAAAAAGCAAGGATGTTGGTACCACAACGATAGAAGGCTGTCCCTCCCCTAACTGCTTTTCATTTAGAAGAAGAGCCAGAGTCTGAACCGTTTTACCTAATCCCATATCATCTGCCAGACATCCCCCAAATCGATGCTTTTTCAAAAAATAGAACCATTCATACCCGGCAATCTGATATGGCCGCATTCGTGCAGTAAACGTTTCTGGAAGAGGTATCGTTTCCAGACCAGAAAAATTCCTGTAGAGTTCTTCCCTTTTTCTTTTAAATTCCGAATCACAATACTGTTCATCAGCCATATCTAACAGCATATTCGCAAGCGATATGTGTGTGGATCGGATTTTAATGGTTTTTTGTGAAGAATCAATCTCCATTGCGGCAAAAAGACCAGCAAATTTCTCAAGCCAATCCTGAGATAAAATCCCTGAACTCCCATCATTCAGAAGGACAAAACGGTTTCTCTGTTGAACAGCCATAATCAATGATGCCAAAGTAGCAGAAATACCATCAAAACTCAAATCAAGAGAGCAGTCAAATAGATTTTCTTCAGAGTTTATTGAAACACTCAATTTGGGTGCAGATTTTCTAGCATTGGCAGAGCGAAGATCATCCTCCCCATAAATCTCGAACCCCTCTTTAGCCAACAGAGGAAGCTCATGAAGAGTCCAGATACGCGGATCACAACATGGCGTATAATATCCGGTTTGATATTGCATTAATTCGTATTGTGCGAGTAAAGCAGTTACGGCAGTTTCTCTTGCTTTGGACCGAAATATTTTATAAAATTTCCCGTCTTCGGAGGGAACCAGGCGATTCATATTACTGTCGAGGCGGGTAAATTCTACATCTCCGTTATAATACGAAAACCTTAATTCCACTAACAACATTGTTTCACATTCAGAAAGATATAAACGAGGAATCGGTTTTTGTGGAGGGATTTCTATTATTAACTGCGGGTCTGGTTCGATATTCTCATCCGGAATCTTTGTATCAGGTTCACCAGCTATGGTTTCATTAGTTTCGATCCTGGCAAGCTTGTTTTCATCATTGGATTCATCAATATCCCAATCTATTCCTACCTGAATTGCCTGATATGCATTAGCTGCCATCATGACTGCCACTACATGTTCACACGCGCCCCCAAAAGAAAAATTACATGAACAATCAAACCGTGTTTCATTATTTTCTTTACGAATAGCAACCTTGTGTTTAACAGAATCGCAACGGACTGAAGCAATTATATCATTTCCGATAAAATGAAGTCCGGATACATTTCCTTTACTATAACATCCCCGGCCATCATCTATAACAGCTGAAAATGCGTACTTCCTGATTTCTTCGTCGGTAAAAAGTGCCACAGAAACAAGTTATTGGAGATTAGTAAATAAACAGGAAAAATAGATAGCGCACCGCAAGAATCAAATTGTTATTTGGTATTGGCAGCCATATTGTCATTGGGTCTGGATTTCCAGTTTATTCGCTGTGCCCATTCCCTGAAAAGAGACCACGATTCAAGATCTGCATCAATACGAAAATTAGGTTCACCCTGTTTGTGTTCATTAAACCAGAAAAAAGCTTCAAAACAGGTATTTGAATCAAAAAACTCGAGAAAATCCCGTAGCCACTGGTATCTCCTTGGATCGGAAGGACATCCTATTTCTGCAATCCACATAGGTTTACCAAAACTCATTAAACCGGTAATTGAATTTGCATATACTTTAAAAAAAGATTCCCACTGATGATATTGATCATGATTATCTCCAAAATTATATCCATCAAGTGCAACGATATCAACATACTGATCTCCGGGATAATAAGGAAGAATATCTTTTTCAAAGGTATGAGGTCCCCATACAACTCCCGGGCTAAACACCCACATTACTGAATCAGCTCCCTCTTTTTGAAAAATTTTCCATACGTGTTTCCATGCATTTACAAATTGCTTTTCTTTTTTTCCCCATGGAAACCAGTTTCCGTTCATTTCATATCCAAACCTGTAATAGACTTTGACCTCCATGTCCCTTGCCATTGCAGCAAATCTTTTGAAATAAGAATCCCACTTACCGTTTACAATTTCTTTTAAGACTATTTCATTTTCATCTGGTGATAACGCATCTGATCGCAAATCCTGATTGATAACCGTGTAGATTCCAAGGCTTTTATTGTGTTCTGCAATTTTAATCGGAAAATCATCACCCATTTGTAGATACCATAATATGTACCCCGGAACTGCACCAAATACATCAATTTCCTGTTTCAGGTTTTCTTTGTAATTTTGCCACAATCTGCTTGAAAAAAAACCAAATCTTTGTGAATTTGTGTATGGCAGTTCCGATTTGCGAACACTACAAAGTAAAAAAACAGCACTTTCTGTATCATTAGATCGCTTAATGTATCCATGATAGCATGAAAAAAAGAATAATATCAGAGTACAAAACAGTATTGTTAAAAATGCTCTCATTTTCATATCATTTTCTCAAAGAATCTGGTATTTTTCAGGAAAATGCAACATATCTAAAGCTGCGGCTATAAAAAATTATATCTAATTTTATTTTTTTTACAAGGATTAATATAATAATTGATCTCAATTAATATGCCCAAGCCACTTCTGTTGAAAATAAAATATAAAGCAAACCTTCAGCTCTATACACCGCCTATAATCAATTATTCAAAGTCATCGTTCACTGATTTTTATCAGGTCATCAGATTTATGTTAAACGGTTATAATTATATCCAAAACCATGCCTGTTTAGAATTAGTTCAGTTTTCAATATTATTTAACAAGAATTGATTTTTCTAAATAACTTTTCTTAGCATATCTCCAGGACGAAGATTACTTTTGCAACAAGCTTTGATCAGACGATTTGATGGAGCAATGTTAATGGTATTTCCATTTAAATCAGTAATTTGGGATAATTCGATTTTGTAAGATGAAAGTGAAGACTGAACTGGCAAAACCTCCAGCATTTCATTTGCAGAAAAACTGTTTTTTACATCAATTACAGGCAATCCATCAAGGAATGCTTTAACAACGCCAACGATTCTGGCATTGGATGAAGCTTTAGATGTAAATACTTCCTGAAGCAGCAATTCACCGCAAAAAAACCCGGTTGTATAAGGACGATGTTCAACCCTGTCCAAACATGTTTTCCATTCTTGTAAGACCTTATACTGTGAAGGATTTTTCAAACAGGAATCAATTGCAGCACGGTATGTTTTTACTACAGAAGCAACATAATGGATACTTTTATTACGTCCTTCAATTTTGAGAGAATTTACTCCGCTATTTATAATTTCCGGTAAAATATCCAAAGTACAAAGATCTCTGGAATTGAGTATATAACTTTCGTTTTCACACTCTTCAACATCAAACCATTCTCCGTTTTTCTTGCAATTCGTTTCAGATGGTGAAATACGATATTTGAATCTGCACGGTTGATTGCAATCTCCCAGATTAGGATGTCTTTGAGCAATGTATGCACCCATAAGGCATCGGCCAGATATCGACATACACATTGCTCCATGAATGAAGACTTCAGTTTCGACAATTTTTAATGAACATAATTCACTTATCTGTTTAAGCGACAATTCTCTTGGAAAAATGATCCTTTTTACACCCTGATTTTTCCAGAATCTTATTGCGTAATCATTAAAAGTACCTGTTTGTGTACTCAAATGCAGAGCTGTTTCCGGAAAATATTTTTTACAAAGAAGCAATACACCTGGATCACTGATAATAAAGGCATCCGGTATAGCTTTATTCTCTGCAATTGAGGCAAACATCTGTTCCATTTTTGAAAATTGATTCTGATCGGGCATAATATTCACTGCAACATAAACCAGTTTTCCATGATTTTTAGCTAGATTCATAAGTTCCGGCAAATCTTGCGGAAGAAAATTCGGAGAGTGAGCACGTAAATTATACTGCCCCACACCAACATAAATAGCATCAGCACCATACTGAAATGCTGCTTCTGCAATATCGAAACTTCCTGCAGGAGAAAGAAGCTGAATTTTATTCATTTGTGATCCGGTGTTTCGATTATAAAACTGGAAACAGAATCGATTACTTCATTAAGAGTTTTTACATAAGTTTCTTTTGGCTGGACACCAGAAATCTTTCTGACAACAGTTTTATTGTTCAAAATAAAAACTTCAGGAATTTTTGTGATTCCAAAATATTTAGCCAAAGCTTTATTGATATCAACATTTACTTTGATAAACGTGACTTTATTTTTAAAATCTTTTTCAAGTTCTTCTATCAAAGGATTCAGTATACGACACGGTGCACACCATTGAGCCCAGAAATCGACCAGTACAGGGACTTCAGATTTAATAATTTTGTCGGCAATAAGTTGTGAAGAATCCAAAACATGTGAATCGCTCGCATGCAAAGAATAAACTGTTGTTAACAGTAATACATAAAATGATAAAAGCAGTTTGTGCATAAGTTTTTCCTCTTAGAAAGAAGCAATGTAGACAAGTTTTAGCTCCCTGCCCCATCCCAGAGTGGATCCATTAAGACGTCTTCTGTTCTCAAATACGTCTTTGGCATCAAATTCTATATTGAAACTTGGTGAAAAAGCCCATCTTATTCCCAGATTCAGATATCCCTCATTAATTCTGGCATATAAAGCACGATTTGGAGGATCAGGATCTTTTTGATTGAAACCCATATTATACTCCATAACGAAATAAAGTTCTTCATTGATTCCAAAGTCTATGCCTGCATAACAATTAGGCCATGTAACAGTTTTATACTCTTCCATAGAGTAATTAATCATTCCATGTAACCCAAGCTGAGCTTTTGAGAAAACAAGATAGTTTTTACTTAAAGACAAAAAGAATCCTGGAGATTTAAAGATATAACCTTTATAACCAAAACCAGCTTTTTCTGCAAGACCACCATACCCCTGATGATCATAACCTATTGCTACTCCAGGAAATGCATAACTTTCTTCAAAAACCCTGTACTTTATGAGCCACCCTGGAAGAGGATTGGCTATTGCATTTCTCCCTCGTCCAACCCATCCTTCTCCCCCATAGCTTAAACCAAGCATAAACCTGTCTGAGATTCCAACTGCCATTCCCAAAAGTATACCTGACCCATATTCAGGATTACCTGCAGGATAGACTCGGCATTCAAAATCAAAGTGTGCTCTGGGAATTACACCTGCTGTATGTGAATCAACCAGACGTCGGGGTTGTAACATAGTTTCCGGAAAAGCTTTTAGACACGTTGAAATTATCAGAAAGAGAACAACACAGCTTAATTTGGAGAATCTTCTTTGCAATTAACCACCTTTTCCTTCTGTTTTTTACGCAATTTATTTTGCCGTCTTATAGCAAGTTTTTTTCTTGTGTGTTCCTCATTTGTCAGAGAAAAGTCGTGAGCACCAGTTCCGTCCCATTTAGCTACAAAATACAGCTCTTTGGTGTCCATGGGAGCAACTGCTGCCTGAAGAGCTCCTTTGCCAGGAGAACAGATCGGTCCGGGAGGTAGTCCGGAATATTTCCTTGTGTTATACGGTGAGGAACTGTTCAGTTCAGAAACTCTTAAAGGTCCACTGAATTTACGCAGTGCATATCTTACCGTTGGATCTGCACCAAGCGGATACCCAAGCCTTAATCTGTTATGGAAAACCCCTGCGATTCGAGTCCTTTCAGAGGCCAGTGTCGCTTCCTTTTCTACAATTGAAGCCAGCGTAAGCAGTTCGTGTCTGGAATATTTTGACCCTATTTTTTCGTCGATTTGAAGCTCACTATAAATTTTTTCAAACTGAAATACCATTTTTTTGATTATTTCATAAGCATTTTCTTTTTGTCCCAAACGGTATGTATCGGGAAAAAGATAACCCTCCAGTGATAACGCATCAATATTTTGAGAATGAATAAAAGCAGTATCATGACAAAGTTCGATGAATTCTGCAGTATCTATATCTGTTTGTTCTGCTATAAGTTGTGCGATCTGATGAATAGTAAGACCTTCGGGAATAGTTAATAATATTTCAACAGGAACTGCGTTCAACAGCTTTTCTGCAGCCCTCAAAGCCCCTTCTCCTTTTACAAAACTGACTTTACCAGCTTGAACTTTTCGTTCTATACCACTTATTCTAAGCCAGAAAAGAAAAGCTTTTTTATTTGTAATAACCTTTCTGTTTACTAAAGAATCTGCAACGGCATACAATGATGCATTTTCCGGGATAAGTAACTCAAACGAATCCTCAGATTCCAAAGGAAAGAACAAATAATAAACAGCTCCACCACCCAGAATAAGGCAGCAAACTCCCAAAAAAACCAGAAAAATTTTTATTTTTGTATGCATTAAACGTATTACCCAGATAAGACTATACAGAATATACCCACCCGCTGCAAGTAAAAAAATGATTCCAAGCAGCCAGAGACAACCACATTTTGCAAAAAGTTTCTGAATGTTCAGGTTTGAATGATCCATCACTTTAGATAAAAAATAATTAAGATTTTGTACCTTGACGTGAAAAGTTTTCACTCAAACCCAGTTGTTTCATTTTTCTAAATAGCGTAGCTTTATGAATACCAAGGCGTTGAGCCGCTTTAACCTTATTTCCGCCACTTTCTTCCAATATACTTTTTATATAGATACATTCAAGTTCATTAAGGTTTTTTATTTTCGAAACAGCATTTATTTCATCGGTCTTTGTATCTTTCAAAACTCCAGGCAGGTGTGATTGTTCAATTACAGGCCCCTTGCAAAAAATAAAGGCATGTTCAATGATATTTTGAAGTTCACGGATATTACCTGGAAAATCGTATGAAAGAAGCCTCTCCAAAGTTGAATCTGCTATTCCCTGGATAGACTTACCATATCTTGCATTAAAAATGGAAATGAAGTGCTCAACGAGTAGTGGTATATCACACCTTCTGTTTTTAAGTGCAGGAAGAGTAATCGTAACAACATTTATACGATAATAGAGATCTTCCCGGAATTCTCCACTTTTTACCATTGAAGACAAATCTTTATTGGTAGCAGCAATTATTCTAACATTTGCAGTTATAGTAGAAATACCACCAAGAGGTTCATAAGTTTTTTCCTGAATGACACGTAACAATTTTACCTGCATTGCCGAAGAGATATCACCTATTTCATCCAGAAAAATTGTACCTTCTTCAGCCAGTGCAAATTTCCCCGGCTTGTCCCGTTTAGCATCTGTAAAAGCGCCGCTTTTATAACCGAACAGTTCAGATTCGAGGAGATTATCAGGGAGTGCACTGCAGTTAATCGCAATGAACGGCTTATTTTTTCGACTGCTCATTTCATGAAGCGATTTTGCTATCAATTCTTTACCAGTACCACTTTCTCCACAGACCAGAACATTTGCTGCAGCATTAGCAATCTGAGGAAGAATTTCAAATATTTTTTTCATTTGTGGACTTCTGCTGATCATATTGTTGAATGTTGCTTTTTGAAGTAATTCGCGACGCAATCCAGCAACCATGGCCTCAGCTCTAGCTGTAGCTTCCCGTTCTTTTTTAATTCTTAATTCCTGAGCAAGTTTCTTCTCGGTAATATCCTGAACCTGTGCCAGAAATATTGATGGCCCCAGTTCCTGAAGTCCAATTGGAGTCACAGCCCAGTCGTAATACCTGAAGTCGATTCCGTTATCAGATTTTACCTGCTGCTCCAGACTGATTCCTTGACCATTAAGTAACATTTCTCTTTTTTCAACAGGAATATTTACATTTTTAAACAAGTGAATTTCAGTATCATTTTTAATATCAAACATGTTTTTGAAAGACCGGTTTTTGTCAATCATATTACCTTCTGAGCTGAAAAGGGCAATTCCTATGGGGGATTCAGCATAAATTGTCCTGAACCGTTCCTCACTTAACCGCAGTTTTTTTTCTGCAATGACCCTGTCGGAGATATCTATAATACAGGTTCGCATTCCAACGATATTATTATCCTTGACCATAGGTGATGAATTAATAATTACATAGATGGGTGTTTTGTCTTTTTTTCGCAATGTATATAAAACAGGATTTCCATAATCGCCGTGACAAAGATTGTACATGTCAACTTCTTTTTTTTCCAGCATATCGTCAGGTATCAGTTCACTGACATTAATTCCTCTTTTGTAATCTTCTTCTGTAAAACCGAAAGTTTTCAGCCCCATCTTATTGACATACGTTAGTCTGAAAGAAAGATCCATTTCGCATATAATTCCAGGAAGCAGTTCTGCAATTTCCATAAACCTTTGACGACTTTCGCGCAGTTCTTCATCACCCTTTTTTCTTTCCGTTATGTTATGAGCTACTACCTGAATACCTGATAACTGGTTATTTTCCCTGATCATACGTGTTCTTACCTCTATCCACACATTTTCCCCATTGAGTGTGTGGGTAAGTAATTCATAAGGTTCAGAATATGTATG
>JAAYEB010000019.1 GCA_012728995.1 Fibrobacter sp.
AATCAGCAAAGGGATTATGGATATATTATAGTGGTAAGCAATGGAAAATATTACAGTGCAAATATGATTCTTTCTCCTGCAGCCAGTATGGAAGACGGGTTACTGGATATCATTGTATTTAAAAGTAAAAATCCGATCAGTTTCCTGCGCTATTTTTATAAACTTGAGAACGTAAAACTATCAGAATATCCTGATATCAAACATCTTCAGGTTAAAAAGATTAAAATTGAAAAACATGGAAATCATTATGTTCATGTTGATGGGGAGCATTATGGGCACACTCCGGTTGAAATAGATGTAGTACCATCTTCATTAAAGGTAATTTGTTAATACCCTATAAATCAAAAAATCACACATTAACGCAGCTCTTAGATTTAACTGAATTTTATGAATTTATCTGGTAACAGAGAAAATTATTGAGTAAACTGGATCGATAATGCAGATCTGCCTGTAAAAACCCTATTAACCCAAAATACCTTATTATCCGGCAGATTCCTGTAAAGCGGTATTATCTGGTGAATGCACGACTAAGAATAATTACTGATGATTAATAAGGGAAATGAAGTGACCAATTCTTTATCAGCCGCAATATTCGATCTCGATGGGACACTTATACCTCATACCAGTGCCGAAAAAACTTTTTTCTTTTATCTGCTAAGAACAGGAAATCTCAGTTTTCTAAACATGTTTCAAATGTTATCTGCGATCTGGACTGCACGTGGTAATTTCCATGATCTGGCCAGAACAAATAAACGCTATCTTAAAAATAAGTCGGTAAAAAGATTAAAAGATGTTGCCAGTGAATATTTTGAACCCCAAATACCCAAAATGGTATTTCCCAAAATGTACGAAATAATAGAATATCATCGAAAACAAAACGATCTGCTTCTGCTTTTAACAGGAACACTTGATCTTATTGCAGAATGTTTTGTCAGAAACCTCAACCTCGATGGATTCAAAGCCGGATCTCTTCAGATTAATAACAACCGGTATACCGGAAAAGTCGATGGAATCCTTCCTTGGGGAATCGGAAAGCTGGAGGTTCTAAGAGAGCTTAAAAACCAATTCGGTTTTGATCGTGATAAAACCACATTATATGCCAATAGTTTTGCTGACAGATATGTGATGAATGCCATAGAAAACCCTATAGCTGTTAACCCCAACTCAAAACTCCTTACCTATGCAAAAAAATCCGAATGGAAAATCATATATGCTGATTAAATTTTATATCTGCACACAATCCAATTGCCCATATCGGTAACTTTTACCGATATGGGCAATTGTTTCCATTTGGTAAATTTGTATAATGCTGAACATTCTGTTCGGTTTTTGGGCTTCAGCAAACAAAAAACGCATTTTGTAAAAAAAAATGAGTTTGGCACACTCATTGCTTTTTCTAATGGGCAGGTGTTATGCCATGAGAATGGCAGATGTGTGTGATGATGATGGGGTATCAGGCGAAAGCCTGAGGAAGAGAGGAACCGCAAGGTTCCTCTCTTTTTTTTAAAAA
>JAAYEB010000183.1 GCA_012728995.1 Fibrobacter sp.
GTAAACTCATTCGCTGCACAGGCGCTAAGTGATGACAGTGCTACATCCTGATCCTTTCGTATATACGATGCATATGTTAAAATCGCACCTATTCCTACGCTAAGTGTAAAGAATATCTGTCCGGATGCCTCAAGCCATACACGTGGATTTGCAAGTGTTTTAAAGTCAGGATTCCACATAAAAGCCAAACCTCTCCCAATCCCGGGAGTTACAAGTACACGAACAAGAAGTATCAGGCCTAAAACCACAATAAGCGGCATCACAATTTTTCCGGCTGCTTCAATCCCGCGTCTTATACCAAACCATATAACGGCGAAATTTACAAAAAAGGTAATGACAAAGAAAAAAAGTGCTGACGGAATTGAACCAAAAATATGTGTTTCAAGAAGAATAAAATTATTAAACAACTCCGAAACTGTTTCGGTTTTAACAGCATTAATCAATTCACCATTTATGGAGTACCATGCAAATCCAAGAAGCCAGGATTCGATAAAAACATAAAAGAAAAAAATAAGCATGGGGCCAAATATTCCCAGAGAGCCTACGTATTTTGCCCATTTTTTCCTTATAACCACATTCAGTATTCCCGGAGCACTACCATGAGAATGTCTTCCCCCGTAACGTCCCATTGTCCACTCAACCCAGGCCAGTGGTATTCCCAACAGAAGAAAAGCAACAAAATAGGGAATTAAAAAAGCACCACCACCGTAGGCGGCCGCTTTTACAGGAAATCGTAAAAAATTTCCTAATCCAACAGCACTTCCTGCAACTGCAAGGATCACCCCAAGCTTTGATCCCCACACTTCTCTTTTTTGAGCCATAAGTCCAATCCTTTTCATTCTGGTTGGGTTTCCAGATAAAAACAAACTTTTATAATATATTAAATGAGAATCAAGTTCTTCCACTACACTATTCTTAAGTACTTAAACGCTAATTTTAAAAATGAACAAGCCTCAGGTAACTGTAGCATTATTTTCACAAATAATAACTGGCTGGGATGGAAGTCTGATCCAGGAAAACTTTCTGGTCCTTTGAAGGAAGCTAACTTAGTAACGGAAACCAGTTAAATACCACTTTTTATAGTGCTGTCTAACACCAAAAATTAATCTCTCCAATTTATTTTAATGACACGCCGTAATCAAACCTGTTAAATAAAAACTGATTCGTCCGGGGGATTCATACATTTTTCTGTTTAATTTGACCTTTCCATGAGCATCCGGTTAAAAATCGGATACTGCAATTGGAATATCGTAAATCTGGAGTTAAATAAATATGTATGTTACACATTGTTACAACTTGGACATATTTCTGTTATAAAAAATTATTATTATTATTATTATTATTATTTAGTGCGTCCGGTTAATGTTACAGAATAAAATAGATTGTTATCAGAAGTATTTTTTAAAACAATTTGTAACCGGTCCCAAATAATAAATGTCCCTGTGCCTTGAAGAAAATATAAACAACATATAGTATAATCGGGTATTTCAATGAATGAAAAAATATTGGTAATTGATGATGACAGTGAGCTAAATTCTCTTCTATGTGATTATCTTGGTACGCATGGATTTTTAGTACACACTGAAATACACCCGGAAAACGGATTGGAATACCTGGAAAAAGAGATCCCCGATGCAATTATACTTGATGTAATGCTCCCTGATATGGACGGGTTTTCTGTGTGTAAAGAAATAAGAAAAAATTACAGCATTCCTGTCCTTATGCTTACAGCAAAGGGAGATGTTCAGGATCGAATAGTAGGTCTTGAAATTGGAGCTGATGACTATTTGCCAAAACCATTTGAACCACGGGAACTGGTCGCACGACTCCGTTCAATTTTGCGAAGATCAATTGAAACATCTTCACCCGCACATACTGAACGTTATGGAGATCTGATCATTAATTATTCCAACAGATCTGTATCCATAAATAACAATGATGTCAACCTAACAACCAATGAATATGAACTTCTCCAATATCTTATACGCAACAAAGGCAGGGTTTTGGATAGAAACCAGCTTGTTGAACATTTACGGGGAATTGACTGGGAATCTTCAAACCGCTCAGTCGATATGCTTATAAGCAGAATACGACAAAAAATCAAAGACGATTCCAGAAATCCATTGTATATTAAAACGATAACCGGAACCGGATACATGTTTATCAATAAACACCAGTGACTGAATCATTTTTTTTGTAAATAAATAAAATACTCTTACCAATATCTACACAGCCGTACATGAATGTCTGCTTGTCATAAATTTTGAAAGCCTCATATGAATAAAAAACCTTCTCTTTTTACCAAACTTACAGTTTTAATTACGATTTCAGTAATTTCAATAGCATTTACAACACATGTAGCTATTTACAGCTATTTATCAGATATCCGAAATAAAACTCCGCTTCACGAAAACTTTCACCAGTTAGCCAAATATCTGGTTACTCAAATTGACATTTCAGACACAGCTGCAACCCGCAGCTTTCTTGAAAACCAGCTCCTTGATCTGAGGTATATAGGCGACAATTTTGAATGGTCCAGTTCAAAGGACATTCCTGACTTAAATACTGCAATGAAAAAAATATCAGATAAGAAACTTACATTCTGGCATCATAACCGCCTGGCCACGGTGGTTGAAACAGGCAATGCCATCCACATTTTACAGGGGATAAGCCCGTTTGAACAACTCTCTTTTCCCTGGAAGATATTTACGATCTGGTTTATTATATTAATGCTTATTTTCGGGTTTGCTCACCGCAGAATCAGGCGTCTGCTTTACCCTGTACGCATTCTGCAAAACGGACTTAAAAAAATCAGCTATGGGAAATTTGACACTCAACTTCCGGTTACATCAAATGATGAACTTGGGCAATTGGTGAAAACTTTTAACACCATGGCCTGCCAAATCAACAACGATATAAAATCAAGGGATCAACTCCTCAGGGATATAAGCCATGAATTACGATCTCCATTAAGCAGGATGTTGGTGGCGCTGGAGTTCGTTCCTGAAGGAAACATTCGGCAGACACTTAGAAATAATATTACAATTCTGGAAAAAATGACAAGCAGTATTCTGGAAGAAGAAAGACTCGAGAGCCCTTTTGGCAGGATCAAAAATGATCAGATTAATTTGAAAAAACTGATCTGTGAAATTGTTGAAAACCGTAAAAATTACAAATCCTCAATCGATCTCAAAAACAATGAAGATTTGTTTATCAGGGGCGATGAAGAAAGACTTCGTATGGCTGTTTCAAACGTTATCGATAATGCAATCAAATACTCAAAATCTGATAAAGATCCGGTTGAAATTGAATACTTTCAGACTGATAACGAAACAAAAATCATTATTAGGGATTACGGCATCGGTATTCCGGAATCGGAAATACCTTTTATTTTTGAACCATTTTACAGAATCGATAAAGCACGACAGCATAAATCCGGAGGTTACGGGCTTGGTATGAGCCTTACAAAAAAGGTGATCACGGCTCACAATGGATCAATTTCCATAACAAGTGCAACAGAATCGGGAACCGTTGTAACAATAAAAATACCTACATCCCATGCACCAAAATTGTAATTTTTAAGAATTTTTTTTCAATATTTACCTTAAAAATGCCTGGTGAATGCAACGTTTTGATATAGCTTTAAACTGTTTTCTTAATGAAACTCTTCAAAATTGCAGAAAAATGTCAAAATCTCAAGCCGGTTTATAAATTTTTAACCTGCTTAAACGATATCTGCTATATCAGAAAAATATTTTTTATGCTGTTTACGTAATTTAGTTTATACCCGAACAAAAGCGGTTTTTATTGACAAATTATTTTCATAATACTCGGAAATTCAACAGTAAGTGGAAACAATCTTACAAGTGCAAAAGATATTTCGTTACAAATTGTTACAAAAACGAAATGGTGATGTTACATTAGATTCATATATTATTATTCAGTAATATCGATTCCTTAACGCGATCTGCTTCGCGACTTTACCATAACGGGTTCGTATCTGTTATTATCACCGGGCAGATATGGCTTCAGGAGTTATAGTTTTTCGTTCCGGGGTAGTGATACCATGCAGCTTTTCGTCAATTAATCGTCCGATTCGGTGTTATTAAGCCATACTGGCAACTGTTCAGTATTATTTTCTGTTAAACATGCAGGAAAGGGAATGGCGGTATCCTCCAAGAGACACGCGGTAGAGAATCCATATTACTGTTAATTTGATATCAGATTTTGATTTATTTAAGAATTTTAACTTTTTAAACAAGGTGGATCCTGAATGAAAAGCAGGCGTAACAAGACATGTTGTTCATTGGTATTATTGTGTTTTTCTTTCACCCTTTTATATGCACAACCGGATAACCAGCCAGTTGAAATATCTGCTGAGATGGCTGTCATGATGGCCATGAATAATAATAGGAATATCAAAGCACTTGATCATCAACTCAAAGGTACAGAGTATGATGTCAAAAGTGCGATTACCAATTTCCTTCCCGATGTTTCATTATCGGGTCAATACACCAGATTAAGTAAACAAGATGACCTTCCTTCCGTACCGGGTGGAATGAGTTCAGGCCTTTTAGGAATGGGGATGGATTTAGAAAACTCCTACAAGTTTAGTTTACAGATTCAACAGCCCATTTTTACCGGGTTCCAAATACTTAACGGACTTAAAAGCGCAAAACTCTCACATACACTGCAGGAAGCAACAAACGACAAAACAAGACAGACAATAAAATATGCTGTTTTGCAGATATACTGGGGTCTGGTCAGTCTCCAGAAATCGCAAACCGTTGCAATTGAAGCAAAAAAACAGCTTAAAGAGTTGACGTCCAATCAGGAAGCAATGATGGAACAGGGTATGACTACTGAACATGACTACTTATTGACAAAAGCATCCCTGGCACAGGCAGAGATGAATGAATTGAATGTAATCAAAACTTTGAAATCCATGAAACGGCAATTTGCTCTTCTTCTCGGTATACCTGTAAACTCGAAAATTATCCTTACAGATTCGACTGCCGGATCAAAAGAAATTACAACAAATAATGTTGATTCATTAATAACCAGGGCTCAAATGGAAAGACCAGATCTTAAAGAAACATGCTTTCAATTGCAGCTTTCTGATCTGGGAATCAAAGCGGCCAGAGCATCTTACTATCCTTCACTTTACGCAGGGTTTTCATACTCTAATTCACGTCCTGATAATTTTTACCGTGATCAATGGGGCGATAGCTGGACATTGTATGCTTCTTTAAATTTCACTTTATGGGACTGGGGCAATCGAGCTTTCAAAGTAAAAAAGGCAAAAGAACAAAAGCTCTCACTGGTCGAACTGTTTGAACAAAAAAAAGCTGATATAGAAAGTGATGTATTGGACGCCTTAAGTGATGTAAATTTGTCTTCAAAAGCACTTGAAGTTGCACAATTAATGGCAGACGCACGTGAAAAGAATTACCATGCATCACTTGCCAAACATGAAGAAGGTGTTATTTCTACCTATGAACTTTTAGACACCCATAATTCATATATATCAGCACAATACCAGGCTTTGCAGGCTGCAACTAATCTCGAACTTGCTGTGATTAATCTTGAGATGGACGGAATAGGTAAAACGACAGATATGAACCAAACCAGTTCTTCTGCTGGTGGAATGAATCAGCCTTGATCGATAACCAGGTAATAAATCAGGAAAAGAAATCACTTTAACTCTTTAATACAAGGATTTTAACATATGAACAAGAAAACAGTTGTTGGCGGGATCATCTGTTTAACAACACTGGTACTGATTAGCGGATGTACACCCAAAAAACCGGCTGAGGTTGAACGGATAATTCCGGTTGAAGTATATGTTGCAAAACCTGATTCCATTTCGAGCTATATCAGACTGACAGGTGGTATTGAAGCGCAAAATGATGCTGTCGTTTACAGTAAAGTTCCGGAAAAACTGATATCTCTGAATGTTAAACCTGGCAGCCGTGTCAAAGCCGGACAGGTTCTGGGAGTTCAGTACAACCAGGGACTGCTCCAGGGTAAAAGAGCTGCCGAAGCAGCCCTTAAAAGTGCTGAAATCAGTGTCCGGACACTAAAAGACGAATTTACAAGAATGGAAAACCTGTTCGCAAAAAATGCAATATCAAAGCAACAGTTTGACCAGACAAAAAGTCAGTACAATATCGCACAGGCTTCATATGAACAGGCAAAAGCATCTGTTGAACAAGCTACTGTTCAGTTTGACAATGCAATCCTGCGAGCTCCGTTCGATGGAATTGTTGCCAACATCTATTTTGATTTAAATGAGATGATTCCTGCTGGTCAGCCTGTTGTAAAAATCGTTAATGCAGATAATATCAAGGCAAAAATTAAAGTACCATCAACAGATATTAGTAAATTATCAACCGGAAAACATGTAATAGCCTCTTTTCCGTCATTTCCGGATACAGTCTTTACCGGAACAGTATATCGTATTGATGAAGCAGTTGACCCGTTAACAAGAACTCTTGAAGTCGAGGTTCGGTTATCAAACAAAAACAATCTCCTGAAATCCGGTCTTTTTGGAGAATTCCGAATCGAAACTCAAAAAAATTCAGATGCTGTTGTAGTAAGCGAAATGACAATTTTAAGCCGTACAGTAATCAATACTGATGAAAAGGGGATCCAAACTACACACCCTGATCATTATCTCTTTCTGGTCAAAAACGGAAAAGCAAAAAGGGTCAGTATTATTCCGGGTATTATTTCAGGCGGATTTATTGAAGTTTCAGATGGAGTCTCTTTTGGAGACAGTATCATCATTGCCGGTCAGAACATAGTCAATGATGAGGATTCAATCAGAATTGTAAACCGGACGGAGAATTGATTATGAAACTTGTAAATCTTTCCATAAGGAGAAAAGTAGCCTTGACAATGGTATACATCATTGCCGTTGGATTCGGACTTTTCTCTTTAACACAATTAAAATTAGCGATGACACCGGATATTGATTTCCCGATTGTTCTTGTTATAACAAGCTATGGCGGTGTCAGTCCTGAAGATATCGAAAACCTGGTTACCCGACCAATTGAAGAAGCCGTTTCATCTACCGAAAATATCCAGAACATAACTTCACAATCTCTGAATGGCAGATCTCTTGTCATGCTTGAGTTTGACTGGGGAACCGACATGGATAATGCGGAAATTGATGTGCGCAACAGCCTTGACATGGTCAGGGATTATCTTCCGCAAGATGCTGATGAGCCGATTGTAATTGCTCTGAATCCATCAATGATGCCAATTATGGCACTGTCGATGAATTCAAATGAACTTAGCCCTGCCGAGTTGCGACGTCTTGGCGAAGACAGGGTTAAACCACTGCTCGAAAGAATCAAGGGTGTTGCTTCTGTAGGTATCAATGGCGGACTTGAAAGAAGAATTAATGTCAATCTGGACCCTGTACTTCTTGCGTCTCACTCACTTTCTCCTATGAACATTGTTCAATCCATTCAGGGAAGTGCCGGACTCGTTTCATCGGGAAACATTAGAACAGTTACCAAAGAATATAATCTTCGTATTTACAGTGAATATCGATCCATAGATCAGATCAGAAATGTAATTGTTAAGCCTGGAACAGTACCGATTCGGCTAAAAGACGTTGCTGATGTTGATGATGGTTTCGAAGAGGCAACCGGTGATGTCAGGATTAACGGTGCGCAGGGTGTTGGTATTATTATAAGCAAACAATCAGACGCCAATACAGTTCTTGCAGCCAAACTTGTCAGAGAAGCATTACCTGAAATTCTGAAAGTTCTTCCCGGTGATATTAAATTTTCTACAATCTTTGACTCTTCAGAATTTACAACCAAATCCATTAACAATCTAAGCAGTACCGCATTCATGGCTTTCATTATCGTGGTATTTTTAATCTATCTTTTTCTGCGCAACTGGAGAAGCAGCATGATAATGGCTGTTTCCATGCCGGTATCAATTATTCTTACCTTTGCTGTTCTTTATCTTTCTGATCTCACTCTTAATGTTATCTCCATGGCAGGGCTTGCACTCGCGATCGGAATGCTGGTTGACAACTCAATTGTTGTTCTGGAAAACATAGTCAGGCATCATGATAAACACACAAACATTTCAAAAGCTGCTGATGAAGGTGCATCCGAAGTGAGTTCCGCAATAATTGCTTCAACACTTACAACTGTAAGTGTGTTTCTACCAGTACTTTTTGTACCAGGTATAACAGGGGTTATGTTCAAGGAAATGGTACTTACTATTACCTTCAGCCTTACCGTTTCTCTTATTGTAGCCTTGACACTTGTGCCGATGATGTCTTCTATCTTTCTTAAAAGAAAGAAAAAGAAAGAAAATTCGATTCAAAATGATACCAAACCCAAAAAATCGATTTTCATTTCTTTCGCTTCACAATACCAGAGATTTTTGCATTGGTCCATTTACCATAAAAAATTTGTCATAGGTGCTGTCATTCTGCTTTTTATAGGATCTTTTGCCCTGGTA
>JAAYEB010000184.1 GCA_012728995.1 Fibrobacter sp.
ATACCCGCAAAACTAAAGCCCGTGTAATAGGGCTCGTTTATGAAAAAGCAATTCAGAAGATCAAAAAAGAAATTTCTGCAATAGCAGAAACAAAAAACATGTCCTTAAAGTTCGAATTGTTTTTCATCGGATAATACCCATTTTACAACTCATAAGTGTTCAGCGGCAATTTGAAGCGTACTTGCGATGCATGGCTGTGTTGTTTGTAGACCAAAGCATCAATGTCAAAACCATTCTGCCTATAGACTTGTTTATTTGCAAGAGTTTGTTTTTTGGGGGGTGGAGTAATTCCGTAAGTAATAATCACAGATTCTCACTGAAAAATATTTCTTTTTAACAAGCCCGTTATCTTCTTTCGTTATAAAATATTTCTGTTTATAAATTTTATTTGATTATTTCTGTTTGTATTATGATTTTCCTGTCAATCGGAGCTATTCACACCTTTCCACACGCCCACAAGAGAGATTTACAGAACTGCAATGCATTACCGCGTGGGGCGTGTGCGCTCGGCGACCCCAAAAACCTTTTAAAAACATGATAAGGTTGACAATACTGCGATGCTGACCATCCAAAACACCTTACAGCAGAGATCTGCAAACGCCGAATTGTTCTGATGGCACAATTCTTGAACTATCGGGTAATGTGGGGTTGGGGCGCTCTCACCAGATCATGTTTCGGCGCCGCCTGATGAGGATACCCTCACATCTATAGGAAGCGGAAGGAGGTTCTATGGTCAAAGTGGAAAGCTCATTTTCACAGATGTTCATTCCCCGAAAAGAAACGATACGTAATAGTGGCGACGGCTATGCTTTTGATGTGGCCGCTCTTCTGGCCGCTGTGGGTGGGGAGCAGATGCATTACATCGAGTTCAACAGCGTGCGCCGTGAGCTTGAAACCCGGCAGCGGTGGCCTTTGCTGCATCTGGTATCCGAGTTGCTCGACCAACCGGAAAGATCCGCCGATGTCGCCAAACCCGTTTCCTTGCACAAGGAGGGAGCCGCTATATGAAGTTCATCGCCTTTGTCTCGGCTAAAGGAGGCACCGGCCGCACGACGTTAGCAGCCAACCTGGGTGTCATACTTGCCCGTGCGGGCCACCGTGTGCTCGCACTGGACTGTGATCCGCAAAATGCCCTCGGGACTCACCTGGGTATACCGCCCGGGTTGCGACTTGGTATCGCCGAAGGCTCCTCGCCTGACGAAATCATCGAGTACCTGACTGCGCAACGAGGAGAGGTGCCCTGCATTCCGTTTGGCACCCGTGACCGCGACGATTTGCAACAGGCTGAGAGTACTCTCCTGGCCGATTCTGGTTGGCTGATGCGCCGTGTACTGGATGTTGTTCCTTCCGGCACTGAACTTGTATTGGTCGACACACCGGCTGGGGAGCGGGTCTGGACGGAGCACGTGCTTGAGATGGCAAATGTTATCGTGGGTGTGCACCTGCCCGATGCCGCCTGCTTCGCTACACTTCCGGTTATGGCGGCCATGCTGGAACGCCAGTGCCGTGGGCGTGAGCTGAAGCCGGCAGTCTGGCATGTGCTCAACCAAATGGAGCCGCGCAGTAAACTCGCTCGTGACACGGAGTTCTTGATGCGGCGACACCTGGGTGAGCGGCTGGTGCCTTGCCCGGTACCGCGCGATCCCGTTGTCGGTGAAGCATGGGCCCAACAGTTGCCGGTCGCCTTGCACAGTCCCACAACCGGGGCAGTCGCTGCTTTGCGTGAGCTGAGCGAGCACCTGCTGACACCGCTCGTCGATCTTCAAAGACACACGGCCAAAGTTTGCCGCTAACGAGGTGAATCATGAAAAAAGCAAAATTGCTTCAAACGCCTTCAATCACGTTCGCTGGGGGAATTGCACGTGCGGTGCGCCTGCTGGCAATGGTAATAGCTGTGGTGACACTGACATTGGTGGTGCTCACACCTTTAGGGCTACGCGAGCAAGTGAGTCTGAGTGGGATGCTGTTTCTCGTGGCGTTGGTCGTCACCCGCTCACGTCACCGTTTAAGCACGCTAATGTTGATGGTGATGGCGATAACGGTGTCGGCGCGCTACCTGGCCTGGCGTATCAGCGCCACCATGAGCGTAGAGTCGCTCGACCTCATGCTCAGTGCTGCAATGCTGTTCGCTGAGCTCTATGCCTTTCTGATCCTGGTCCTTGGTTACTTTCAGATATCGCGGCCGATCGTGCGCAAGCCGTTGGCGTTGCCCGCCGACCTAAGAGACTGGCCGGCAGTGGACGTGTTTATCCCTACTTACAATGAGTCGCTGGAGGTTGTACGCGCCACCATTTTGGCCGCTCAGACACTCGACTGGCCGCAGGACAAGCTGCATATCTTCGTGCTCGACGACGGCAACCGTGAGGATTTTCAGCACTTCGCGAATGATGTGGGGGTTGGCTATTTCAGTCGCCGCGACAATCGTGGCGCCAAGGCCGGTAACATCAATGCTGCGCTGGCCCGCACTAACGCTCCCTTTGTGGCTGTATTTGACTGCGACCACATCCCGACCCGCTCCTTCTTACAGCTCACCATGGGATGGCTGGTCGAGGATGACCGACTGGCAATGGTGCAGACACCACACCACTTCTACTCTCCCGACCCGCTCGAGCGGAACTTGCGTATTTTCAAAACCTGCCCGAATGAAGGCGAGTTGTTTTATGGCCTCATTCAACCCGGCAATGATCTCTGGAACGCCGTCTTTTTCTGCGGCTCCTGCGCGGTTATACGGCGAGCGGCCCTGGTTGACGTAGGCGGCATTGCCGAGGAAACCGTTACCGAGGACGCGCACACAGCTCTCAGAATGCACCGGCGCGGCTGGAGAACAGCTTTTCTTGGTGTACGCCAGGCGGGCGGTCTTGCAACCGAGTCTCTCTCTGGTCACATACGCCAACGGGTCCGCTGGGCCCGCGGTATGGTGCAGATCCTAAGAGTTGATAACCCGCTGTTCGGGCCGGGACTGACCTGGCCTCAAAGGCTCTGCTATCTCAACGGGCTGCTCTATTTTCTGTCCGGGCTTCCGCGTCTCATCTTCCTTACTGCGCCGCTTGGCTTCTTGCTGCTCAATGCCCACATCTTCGCCGCCGAGCCTGTCATGGTGCTCGCCTATGCCTTGCCGCACTTGACTTTCACGCTTATGGCTACTTCCCGTATTCAGGGCAGCTTTCGGCGCTCGTTTTGGGGCGAGCTGTACGAAACGGTTCTCTCCGCCTATATCGTCCTGCCGACAATTCTGGCTCTTATCAATCCACGGCTCGGGCGTTTCAATGTCACGGCAAAGGGCGGACTCATTACCACGAGCTATTTCGACTGGCGTATTGCTCTGCCGTTCCTGGTGCTTTTTGGTCTCAATCTTACTGGTATCGCCGCCGGACTTTGGGCTGCCAGTACGGGGCGACAGCAGCTCGATTCTGTGCTCATCAATGTTGGCTGGGCAACCTATAACCTGATTATCCTCTCGGTCGCCATTGCCGCCGCCTTCGAGCGCCAGCAGCGCCGCAGACACGCCCGTATTGTGCTGCGACTGCCGGCCATGGTGGAACGCTCATATGGGAACACTGTTGCCTGTGAGCTCAGTGATTTATCGCTCTCCGGGGCTTCATTGGGTCACGCCGGCAATGAGATCGAACGCGGCGAGGAGCTCCATCTGACTCTGCGTCTCGGTGAAGAAAGCTTGCCCATGCCGGCCCGGGTTGTAAGCACCAAGGCAGGAATCTTGCGACTCGAACTCGCAACGCTCTCTCCCGAGCGAGAGCGCTTCCTGGTACGGGCGCTTTTCTGTCGGGCAGACAACTGGATACGCTGGGCCGACGAACGCAGGCTCGATCAGCCAGTGCGTTCGTTTCTGGATATCTCGTTGTGCGGTCTGCGCGGCCTCATACAGTTAGTCGTCAACTCAACAACATCGAACTCAACAATATCAAGAAGGTACACATGATCGCGGAAAAGATTATCCGTAGCTTCATCTGGACGGCTGGGTGGCTGGTGGTGGTTGCCGGTGGTGGTTTACGGGCGCACGCAGACCCTGTAGCTCGAAACAGGGATTCACGATCTGCTCTTCTGGACCAGACTGAGCGTTCTGTGCTTGAGGCTTCGGTACCCGAGCCGCTTGAGGCAAATGACTGGCGTACCATTTCGATTGTAAAACCCGGTAAAGAAACTTCCGGACTTAGCACTTCCGGCTCCGGAATTCGTTTTTTCTTCAGGTTACGTGTTGACCGCCTGATAACCGCTGCGCAGCTTCGTCTCTGCACAACCGACAAAAAGGGCGGGGCGGTCGATATTGAGGTGGTTCTCAACGGCTGCACTGTTGACCGAATCGAGCTGATCGCGGGACAGGTTGAAGTTCTGGCCCTCGACCCATCCCTGTTTTCCGATGACAATGTTCTGGTGCTGCGCCGGCCGGGCGCCGACCCATGCGAGCCCGCAGGTAATGAGCTTCTTCTGGCACTCAAAACCTCTGAGCTCGAGCTTCAGCAGTCCGCGCTTCCGATCGCCAATGATGTGGCTTTACTCCCATTACCGTTTCTCGACCCCCGGGTGGAGGAACCGACCACTATCCAGGTTGTGTTTTTAGGCGAGCGAACGCTGGAGATGGTGCGTGCAGCCGGCCTTGTAGCCGCCTATTTTGGGCTT
Organism: Fibrobacter sp.; assembly: GCA_012728995.1. Lineage (GTDB taxonomy): Bacteria > Fibrobacterota > Chitinivibrionia > Chitinivibrionales > Chitinispirillaceae > JAAYEB01. The sequence goes on from JAAYEB010000184.1 coordinate 4,636, forward strand.
CAGGGTGGCTCGCGGTTACGTTTTGTGGTCTTCTTCGATGAGTTGCCCAATGGGAATGCAGTTGTGATTGCGGCAGGGAAATCAGAGCTGACGCATGGCCTGATCGAGGGCGAAGGCCCAACAGTACGTCTGGTCGACCACCCGAACGGTGCGGATGATGCGGCAAAGCTGCTCGTCATCGGGGCTGCGATGCCTGGCGAGCTGTTGGCGGTCGCGCAGCGGTTCGCAGCGGGCAATATCACTCGTGGTGGTGTTCTTCCCGGTAATCGAAGCGAGTACCTACCTTACGAGTCGCCTCGCTGGGTGAAGAACGACAAGGCGATCCGTTTGAGCGACTTGACTGCGGGCAACGACCTTGTTTTGGAAGGAACGGGCAGGGCGACCCAGGTGGTCTCGTTCCGGCTGGCGCCCGATCTTTTTGCTGAGCTCACCCAGTCGATTCCGCTCGTTGTTGACTATCGGGTGAGCGTACCGCCCGGGGCTCCTCTCCCAGAGCTGATGGTCGAGTTGAATCACCATATAATTGGCAGATTGACGGTACCCGGGCCAGAACAGCGTTCCATGCTTCAACGCGCCCGCTTCGCTATCCACCCAAGCCAACTGTCAGGCTACAACGAGTTGTGTCTGCATGCTGAATTCAGTCCTGACGGGAGAGGTTGTGAATTGTTAAGACCAGTGGTTTCCCGTGTCGTGATTGAGGGCAGCACCGTTCTGCATGTCGAAAAACTACACCATTTCGCAGTCATGCCGGACGTGAAGCTATTCGTTTATGACGGCTTTCCCTTCACTCGTTTCGCCGACCTGCGTGAGACCGCCGTGTTGCTTGCTCCGCAGCCGCGTCCGGCCGAGATCGGCTTGTTGCTCTCTGTGCTGGCGCACGTTTCAGCAGTTACGGGAGAGCTGCCAAAGCGTGCAGTATTCGCGAACTCAAGCAGCACCTACGAGAAGGCAGGGCGTGACAGAGATCTACTCGTAATATCCAGCGGCCCCTGGCATCCATGGCTTCGAAGTCATGCAGACGAGCTGCCCTTTACATACACTCCCGGCGGCCTGGTACCGCGCCGTCCGTGGCGGCCAGGTGTGCTGCTTAACTACCTGACCGGATTTGCCGCTTTCGTTCAGTTGCCCCAGGCCCGCCGTTTCGCCCAGACAGTATCGCCCGTCCTTGGTGTTGCTGGTGTCGAATCGCCCTGGGCCACTGATCGCAGCACTATCCTTCTGCTCGCAACCGAAAACAGTCAGGTACCAGCCTTAGTTGACGCGATGGGCCACGCTGAAGCGTCGCTTGCCGGAGGTGACTTGTTAATTGCCGGTGCAGCCCGCCGTGGCACCTTCGTGCTCGGACCACGTACTACTTGGGGAGCTCTGCCATTGTGGCGCAAGGGACGCTGGTTTTTCTCGACTCACTGGCTACTGCTCGTGCCAATGCTGGTCGTGCCAGCTTTGTTTCTGGTACGACGGTCCGCTCGGGTACTCGAGCTCCTGGCGAAGAGGCGGCTGCAACTGCCGCGGCGAAGGCAATCATGATTGTTGGAGATTTACTGAACGCCAGGGTTCCGGTCGGTTTTTTCGCCATGTTATTGCCGTGGAGCAAGAGCTTCGCACAGAGGCTGGCCGCATACCTTCATGACAGCGGCGACTACAATGTTTTGCCAGCCTGCTATGATATGAACCTGGTGCTGTTCGGCCAGGGCTTCATCCAGTGTCACTACAACTTCGCGGTGGACAACGCTCTATACCCAAACTGGAGGTCTCAATGCATCTGTTAATGACAACCGCCCCGGCGTTACAGTTCAGGGGTGCAGACTGTTCTTCTGGATTTCCCGGGAGTTGGAGGCGCGCTTTTGCACTCTACCTGGTACCCACGCGTAAAACCGGCTACGCCGGTTCCTTCGTATCTACATCTTCTCGTAAAAGCCGAAGCGGGCACCCCGTAAACGCTTATATTCTGGCAATCTGCTTTGTGCTTGGGCTGTGCTTTGTCGTAGCTGCGCAAAGCCGCATAGCGGAGACCCTCGAAGCACAGGCATACATCTGGATGCAACGCGGGCGCGCAGACAAAGCGGCCGAAATGTGGCGCAAACTGCTGCTCTCGCAACCGCAACACGAGACTGCGCTCTGCGAATTGGCGGTTCATGCTGTTACTGCAGGTGTGTTGACTGAGTCGCAGCGGTGCCTGCGTCAGCTACAGGAGGCGGATCCGCGGGATGATCGGCTAACGTTCGTGCGCGCGATGCTGCGTGGAGGCGACCATGTTGCGGCAGAGCTGCGGGAGGCGCGTTTGCTTTCCGAGGCAGGCCGCCCTAACGCGGCATTGCGGCATTACCGGAAGGCGTTTGGCGAAACCGAGCCCACCACCCTCTTGGGTCTTGAGTACTACCAGGTGCTTGCCGCCACTCCTGATGGTTGGGATGCCGCCCATGCTGGCCTCAAACGTTTGGCCGGGATGTACCCCGAAGCAGCCCATGTACAGCTTGCGCTGGCCCTTCATCTAACATACAACCCATCCACCCGTACTCGCGGCATACGGTTATTGCAGAAGTTAGCCGGCATGCCGGAGGTAAATGGCGAAGCGCATACCGGCTGGCGCCAGGCTGTCATGTGGCTCGGCGAGACTCCTCAGGCACTGCCGTGTCTGCGGGCTTACGTGAGTGCCAACCCGAAAGACAGCGAGTTGCGCCGTCGACTGGAACTGCTGGAGCCGCGTTTGGCACGGCAAAAGGCTTTGCGTCAGGCTTTTAAGGCTCTCGAAGACGGCGAGCTGGACCAGGCTGAAGAGAAGTTCCAGAGTATCAATGGTGCCGAGCGCGATCCGGAAGTGCTCGGGGGATTGGCGAGCGTTGCACTGGCACGTGAGGCATTCGATCAGGCAGTTAAGCTATTATGCCGGGCGCGGGAGCTCGCCCCGCAGCGAACCGAGCTGTGGCAACCGTTGTTGCGCACGGCTGAGCTTTGGCAGGCTATCAAGCGTGCCGACGTGTTGCGGCGCGAGAACCGGCTCGACGAGGCGCAAGCGTTACTCGAACACGCGGCAACCTCAGTTGCGACTGAGCGGTACCAGGCTGTCCTGGCTCTCGTCGATCTTCTGCTTGAGCGGGGTGATATTTCAAGAGCCCAACACAGCCTGAATGAACTGATAACCGCGCCGCCTGCCAAGGCCGCGGATCTGCGATGGATGGTGTCGCTGCTGCTGCGTGCCAACCTGGATGAGCAGGCTGCGGCTGCCAATGATATGTTGCGCGACATTGATACATCGGCTGCCTTTAGTCCGGAAGGTCTGAAGGTCGAACAGTTGCGGCAACGGGCGATACATCTGCGACAGACAGGCGATGTCATTGCCGCTCATGATACTCTGGTGGTTGCGGCCGGTCTTGACTTGCGCGCTTCGCGGGTGTTGCTCGACTTGGTGCACCTGGATCTTGAACTCGGCTATCTTGACGAGGCACAACGCTCGATCGAAACACTGTTGAAGACGGAACCGGAGCTGCCCGAGGCGGTTCTGGTAGCGGCGCGGCTTGCCGAGCAACTCGGCGAGCATGAGCGCGGCCTCAAGTTGCTCGGAACCATTGACGCACCGGCTTCCTCCGACGAGATCGACAATCTGCGACGGCGGCTCGAGATGCGTCTTGCCGCAGCCAGGGCAGTGCGTGTTTTTCGTATTGGTGGAGTGAGTGCTGCCCGCATGCAGCTCTCAGAGCTTGAGCGGGCGGCACCCAGCTTGAACCATCTTGCGATTATTGCCGAGGCGTGGGCCGACATCGGGGAGGTTGATCATGCCGTGTTGCTGCTGCATACGGGAAGAACAGCATCGGCCGAGTTTCCGGGTGTGCGGCTGCAGATGGCGGCATTGCTGCTGCGGGCTGGTCGCACAGGTGAGGCGAAAGCCGTTCTTGAGGAACTTGTTGCTCAGCCTGGTCTGGCATCGGCAGAGCTGCATGCGCTTCAGAAACTGCGAGTTGGGTGCGCAGTGCGCGTTGCCGACTCGCGGCGGTCACAAGGTGATCTGGCCGGTGCCCGGCGTGAGCTGGCTCCATGGACTGGAGCTCGTCCTCCCGAGCCACAAATCGCCAACGCCTACGGGCGGGTTTTGCACGATGCAGGTGATTGTGAGGCGGCCGCAAAGCAGTATATTCACGTCTTGAAGCGGGAGCCCGGTAATTTCGATGCGTTACAAGGCTTGACATATGCGGCTTTGGGTGATGGTGTCGACCTGGCCGAGGCTCGACACGCTTTGCAACAGGGACTTCTTGTGCGTAGTGGTGATCCGCGTCTTCACCTGTTCATTGCTCGCCTGGACGCCAAGGCCCAGAGCTATGCAGCAGCACTTGAGGAGCTTGCTCAGGCAAGAAGACTCGTTGAGGATGAAATGCGCTCAGTCGCGACGTTTACCTTTAATGAGAAAACGATCTCAAACAGGCCGCCCTCAAAGGTCCGGCAATCAGAGGCCGAGCTTGAGCATTTGCACTCGGAAATTCAGTCTGAGATGCAGCGGGTACATGCTGCCGCCGGTATCAAGATTAAGCCGGAGATCACGATGCGGTCACGACAGGGCGAGCCCGGCCGGCAGGCGATGTTCGAGCTAATGGCGCCTTCGCGGCTGGAGTTTCCGAATCCGTGGGGGACGCTGTCTCTTCAGGTAACACCCATCCATCTAAGTGCTGGACGTCTCGTCTTAGGTGGCGATCCCGATATGGTGCCTTTCGGCACCGTCGAGGGGGTTGTAGGGGAGCGCGATGTCGAGGCGGATGGTGTGGCTCTCGGGGCAGGATATGAGCATCGCGGTTGGCAGCTCGATTTGGGTGTCACCCCGGTGAATTTCGCCCGCTCGACTATAGTCGGCGGTCTGTGCTGGAAACAAGCATTCCGCGATGTTGCCCTGACACTCGAAATCTCGCGTCGGGCAGTGGAGGAAAGTGTGCTCTCGTTCGCAGGGATCTCAGACCCCGGCACCGGGCGCGTTTGGGGCGCAGTGGTGAAGCAGGGCGGGGAAGTGATCTTGCGACATGATGGTCGCAACTTCAGGTCCTACGTGGTTCTCGACTACAAATACCTGACCGGTACGGATGTCAAGACGAATCACTCACTCGCAGCGCATCTTGGCCTTCGGTGGGAGCTTCACAGTGCCAGGAGCATGTGTCTCGAGACCGGGATTGCGGTTTCGGCCATGGCTTTCGAGCGCAATTTGTCAGAGTTCACCTACGGCCACGGCGGCTACTTCAGTCCCCAGCGCTTTGTTCACTCCGGCCTGCCGATTGATTGGCGGGGCAGCTATAAGGCGATGGCGTGGCGGTTGACCCTCGAGCCTGGTGTGACGTGGTTCCAGATGGATGAGGCCCCTTACTTTCCGCTTGGGGCGAGTGCGCTGATGTCAGAACCGACTGCCCGGCATCCGGGTCGCGAATCGCTCGGGCTGGGCTTCGATGGTGGGCTGGAGCTAGGTTATGTTCTCACCCCACAGATTACCCTTGGGGCACGGAGCGAGCTGCACACCGGTGATGACTATCGCGAGATTCGCGCTGTTACATTTATACGGTTTGCGTTGAAGGGCGGCGACGACCTGCTACGCAAGCGCGATTAAGGAAGGTGACTAAAAACTGCGCACGTGGAGTTAAAAAAAAAGAGTTTCTTTAGTCCCAAAACATTCTGTGATAAATAATTATAATAGCGGCTCTATCATTGTGGGTCTAACAAGTTAAAACTCACTTTTTCAGGTCAAAAACGATATTTTAATCGGTTAAAATTTTGATGATTTCCGAACAAATTCAATAGCTTATTGTGGTCCGACCCGACAGATTTTGCGTTCAATTATCCCTCCAATTATATTTAAAAACCAAAAAACCTTTAAAAAGGTTCTTTTTCCGACTATTAATTGTTAGTTGAACATACTTACAAAAAAAACGGGAAAAAAATTAATTATAACCAAAACTCTTTGAAATTTATAACTTAGAATAACAATTCACAGGAGAGGTGCCTGAGCGGTTGAAAGGGGCGGTCTCGAAAACCGTTGAGCTGAATTTTCGGCTCCCAGGGTTCGAATCCCTGCCTCTCCGAATTTAAAAAACCTTTTATAGGTTAAATCAGTGAATCAATACCTTGATTTCTATACCTTATAAGTTGTTGCTTTTAGTCTTTCTAGACTCAATTTCGTGACTTTAATCCAGTAAAGGGTAGATCGGTTAATTTAATCAGCTCTATTTGTCTTTGGCTGTTCTATAATCTATTTTTATAAACTTGAATTTCAGGTTCTTTGATATATTTTTTTCCTGGTTTATACTTTTAAACCTTTAAAAATCATGGAGAGATGCCCGAGCGGTCGAAGGGGCACGCCTGGAGAGCGTGTGTACGGATCCCGTACCCTGGGTTCGAATCCCAGTCTCTCCGCCATTCTAAAAGTATAAACAGGATACAAAACTGTAATATCAAGGAACAAAAATCGTAGTTAACAAGTTTGGGCCAGGCCCTGCGCAACTAAAGGCTGTGAACCCCGCCAGGCCTGGAAGGGAGCAACGGTAAGCAGATGCTTGGTGTGCCGCAGGTAAACTTGGCCCTTTTAATTTATTTTTTGGAAATATAAAGAAGTAAAATGAGCTATCTGGTTTTTGCCCGTAAATGGCGTCCTTTGACATTCGATGATGTCGTGGGTCAGGAACATATCACAGAAACCCTGAAAAAAGCAATCGAAAAAAACAGGGTTGCTCATGCGTATATCTTTACCGGAACCCGTGGAGTTGGTAAGACCACTTCAGCCAGAATACTTGCCCGCGCCCTTAACTGCGAAAAAGGACCAACTACAGATCCCTGTGGTGAATGTGTCTCTTGCAAAAATATCATAAGCGGGTCCAGTTTCGATGTGCTTGAGATTGATGGTGCATCAAATAACGGTGTTGATGATATCCGTGAACTCCGCGAAAATATCGGGTATTCATCAATGGGTGGCAAATACCGTATCTTTGTTATTGATGAAGTGCACATGCTGACAAAGTCCGCTTTTAATGCTTTGCTTAAAACCCTTGAAGAACCACCTAAAAATGTGATTTTTATTTTTGCAACAACCGAACCGCAAAAAATTCCTGCTACTATACATTCAAGATGTCAGAGGTATGATTTCCGGCGTATAAGTGCAGAACAGATTCTTCAGAGACTGGCTCATATCTGTGAAAAAGAAAATATCGCCTTTGAACGGTCCGCTTTAATGCTGGTGGCCCGCAAAGCTGAAGGAAGTATGCGTGATGCACTCAGTCTGCTCGATCAGGTATACTCTTTTTGCCATGATAACCTCACAGAAAAAGAGGTCCGGTCTGTTCTTGGTCTCGTTGGCATGGATATTTTTGACAGTGTAATGGATGCAATACACGGAAAAAAAGCAGCTTTGGCCTTAAAGGCTGTGCATGATGTTCTGTATCAGGGTTTTGACCTTCAGGAATTCGTTGTCGGATTCGAGGAACATATCCGTAACCTTCTTTTCGCAAGAATCCCGGGTGCTCTCGAAACCAGGGGAATTGATATGGAGCAGGATCTCATTGAGCGGTTTGTCAGTTCCGCATCAAGGTTCTCTGAAGGAGATCTTTTGCGGATGAGTGAAATAGTCAGAAAAACTGAAAATGACATTAAATGGAGCGCTTACCCAAGATTTTGTGTTGAAATAATGCTTCTGAAACTTGCCAGCCTCGATAAAACAGTTTCTCTGGAACAGCTTGTAAGCATGATCGGCAATTCACAGGAATCTTCATCGGAAATCGAAACATCTGCAGATGATTCTGATTTAAAAAAAAAAGCCCGTTAAATGATTATTACACTGATATTGAACCAGATCTGAGTGTTTCGGAACCGGATATTCCAGATACTACGCAAGTATCTGAGCCAGATATTCAGGACAATGATGATGTGTTGTCGTTATCCGATGGTGGTTTGGGTGATGTTTCGTTCAACGGTCAGGATGAGGCCAATACTAAAGATATCGGCATGTTATGGCCACAATTTCTTGAATGGTTATCAAAGGATCGTCCTAATCTCGGGTCATTTTTGTCACAGGCACAGGTTGTATCAAGCTCAACGAGTTCAATAGATCTGAAGTATTCGCCGATTTGCAGTTTTCCTTACAAGGAGATTACAAAGAGGCATAACCGCGAACAGATTAAGCAGCTTATGCATCAGTTTGTGGGTTCTGTTGTTGAAATTCGTATTAATCTTGACAATAAAGTTTCAGAGAAGCAGGAACAGAATTATTTTATTAATAAATCAAACATGTTATCTAATATAAACAATGAGATTGAGAGGGAACCGATTATTCAGAACATTCTGGATATATTTGATGGTGAGATTATTGATTAGGAGAGAAAAAACATGTCGAAAAATTTACAAAAAATGATGAAACAGGCTCAGAAAATGCAGTCGCAGTTTGTGAAAGCCCAGGAAGAACTTCAAAAAAAAGAGGTTGAAGGTACTGCCGGGGGAGGGATGGTAACTGTGACAATGAATGGATCAAATCAACTGGTTTCAATAAAGATTAATCCTGAAGTAGTTGATCCGGATGATGTTGAGATGCTTGAGGATCTTATCGTTGCTGCGCATGCAAATGCTCTGGAAAAAATAAAAGAGATGTCGGATTCGACATTTGGTTCAATTACAGGTGGATTGAATATACCGGGTTTATGATAGGACCACTTGAAGAACTGGTTAAGTCTTTTTGTCGTCTTCCTGCTATCGGTCAGAAAAGTGCATGGCGGCTTGTTTTGTATCTGATGGAGAGGCCGGAGGCTGAGGCTTATGAACTGGCTGATTCAATTCGCAATGCCCGCGAAAAGTTAACCATCTGCAAACGATGTTTCAATTATAGTGAAAATGAGATATGCCCGGTCTGTTCAAATCTTGCAAGGGATCAGGGATGTATCTGTATTGTAGAGAAACCGGTTGATGCATTTGCGATTGAAAAATCGGGGCGGTTCAGGGGTGTTTATCACATTCTGGGAGGAGTCCTTTCACCACTCAGTGGAATTACAGCAGATAAAATCCGGATTGCTGAATTAAAAAACAGGGTTATTACCGAAAAACCGCAGGAACTGATTATCGGGTTTGGTGGCAGTGCTGAAGCTGAAACAACGGCTCTTTACCTGGCAAGACTGTTCAGGAATGATAACGTACGGATTACCCGGTTTGCCCGGGGATTGCCTGCAGGACTTGATCTTGAATATGTTGACCAGATTACCTTAACTCAGGCTTTGAATGAACGGACAGATATAATTTATGGAGAATAATAAACCCTCACGTTCTGTACTCTATTGGATTCGTAAAGCTGGCGCCAGTTTGATGTTTCTGGGATACATCCCTTTTGCTCCCGGGACTGTGGGGTCTGCTGTTACTGCCGGCGCAATCTGGTACGCAAATTCCCGATGGAGTTTCTTTTTTACTCCGGATAATCTCATTTATTATTATGCTGGCATTTTTATTCTTGTCGCTGTAAGCATTTTTCTTTCATCAGAAAGTCTGGAGATATTTGGAAGGGAAGATGCACCGCAGATAATAATTGATGAAGTAGCGGGGCAGTATATTACCTTTTTGATGGTTCCTTTGTCTTTAGAAACCATAATTGCCGGATTCCTGATTTTCAGGTTTTATGATATTGTAAAACCATTTCCGGTTTATGGTCTTCAGGAAGCACCCGGGGGTACGGGTGTTACCATGGATGATGTAGCTGCAGGGTTTATGGCTAACATAACAATGCTGATACTGTTGGCAGCTTACAGCTGGATTAAATCTTATCTTTAGAGGAACGGTTATTGTCAAATCACATTGTTGTTGCGGTTGCGGACTGCATTCGTCAGTATATTCCGGAGATCAGTTTCGGGATTACTGCTGTTACTCTCATGTTGGCCGGGCCGATAATAAACAGAACTGTAAAGCAGCTTTCCAGGAGTCTTCATTGGTTATTGCGATATGCCATATTTATAATGCTTTGCACGGTTGTTTACGGATTTTTGTCCCAGGCTATTTACAGGAGTCTGAGGATATGGTTTGTCAATCTTGATAACATGATGCTGGATCTCTGGGTATGTGTCATCTATCTTGGGCTGGCATGGTTTGCCAAACGGCAGCATGAAATTTAATCTCCAAACACAGGAAATCACATATTAACCTCTTTTTTTTTTACTGACAACAATCATCTTTTTTAACATTTCAGGATATTTCGGAAAAGAGTTCAAATGAACAGTTTTGAAAGACTCGGTCTTTGTGACCAGACACTTGAAGCCCTTGCTCTTAAGGGTTTTGAAGAACCAACAGAAATTCAGACTCTCACAATACCCCTCATTCTTGAGGGTAAAAGGGATATTATTGCGCAAGCCCAGACAGGAACAGGTAAAACCGCAGCGTTTGGGTTACCACTGCTCGAAAAGGTAACTTCCAGAACGAAATCTCCACAGGTGCTGATTCTTGCACCAACAAGGGAGCTGGTTATTCAGATATGTGAAGAGATAAACTCGTTCAAAGGTAAAAATTCTGCAGTGATAGTCCCGATTTATGGCGGGCAGTCGATAGAATTGCAGCTTAACCGACTGAGAAAAGGTGTGACTTTTGTCGTAGGAACTCCAGGACGTATTCTGGATCATATATCAAGGAAAACACTGGATTTGAGCAAAATCAATTATGTTGTCCTTGATGAAGGTGATGAGATGCTTAACATGGGGTTTATAGATGATATCGAGATGATCCTGGAAAAAACACCTGCAAACAAAAAGGTTTTTCTCTTTTCTGCAACCATGCCGGAGCGGATTAAACGCCTGGCAAATCGGTATATGTCTGATTCTGTTCATGTAAGGACAAAAACCGAATTGACAACCAATCTGACAGATCAGATCTATTTCGAAGTTGCAAGGCAGGACAAATTTGAAGCATTATGCCGGATTATTGATATCGAAAGCTCTTTCTACGGGATAGTTTTCTGCAGGACCAAGACTGAAGCCAATGAGTTGTCTTCAAGGCTGCAGGATCGGGGATATGCTGCCGAGGGACTTCACGGGGACATTTCCCAGTCGCAGCGCGAAGCTGTTTTAAGAAAATTCAGAAGAAAAAGTGTAACTGTCCTTGTGGCTACAGATGTAGCGGCAAGAGGTATTGATATCAGTAATCTGACCCATGTAATAAATTATGCTCTTCCACAAAATCCCGAAAGCTATGTTCACAGGATTGGAAGAACCGGCAGGGCTGGTAATCAGGGTACCGCGGTTACATTTATTACACCGGATGAATTCAGTAAACTTGGATTTATAAAAAGAGCTGTAAATGTATCCATTGAGCGTCGTGATATTCCTGAAGTTTCACAGATCATATCTGTAAAACAGAAAAGGATCTCTGATGAGATCGGCCGGATTGTGCAAGACGGGCAAAGTGGTATTTTGCGTGAATGGGCTGAAGAATTGCTGGAAGCTAATGATCCCGTTGAGATTGTGTCAGCAATCCTGAGTGCATCATTCGGGAAAATTCTTGATACTTCAAATTATCGCAAATTAACCCCTGTAATGAAAAAAAGAGGAAAAACACTGGTTGAAGAGGGGGGTAAGACACGCTTGTTTATTGCAAAAGGTAAAGATGATAATATTTCAAAAAAAGGTCTGGTTGATTTCATAGTTAAAAAAGCTGGTACTCCACCAAATCTGATTGAAAAAATTGTAATCCATGACCGGTATTCATTTGTTACGGTTCCGTTTGCTGAAGCTGAACAGATTTTGGCAAAATTCAAAAAAGCAGGTAAAAGGTCCATTGTTGTAAAAGCAAAAAAAAGAAAATAGCATTTCTATCTGAACAGTTTTCTTAATCCGAACTGTTTAAAAAAAGCTTACAATAAAAAAAATTTTGCTCTTTAATCTGATATTTGTCTATATTACTTATGGAAGTTAAACTGCTGCAATGGGGGGTGCATTTGTTGCAACAGATCCAGATAAACAGTTTTTGCCGGGGGGCTTTCTGAATGGAAAACAAATATGGATTAAACTGGAGAGTGTGGGGTAATGATGACAAGAAAAGTTCTTCAGAGAAGACTACTCCAAAAATTCTGGAAGGAATCGGAACCGGATGGAGTTCACCCAAACCAAAGAATTCACAGGTAGAATGTGAAGAACCTGTAGAACAGCAGGTTTCAGAAAAGCAATATACAGTACGTCTAAAAAACGCGAAATTTGTTCCGGATGAAAATACCGATTTCAACAAAACTTGTAAAGTAATCGTTGAAATCGATTCTCAGGAGCAGCCTAAAGGAAAAGTTACTTTTTCATTGTGGTCAATTTATAATGACAATAAAACCGATCTTCATCATGAAACCCAGGAGTATGCTCAAAACGGTGTTGTAGAGTCAAAGCTTGAGCTTTATTATGATGAAAAGTATTATGAAGACTCCTATTTTAATGGCAAAAAAGATGTCACTGTTGATTACTTTTTCAAAGTAAATGCCAAAAATGCCAGAGAGATTGAAAGCGAGCCGCTGACAATGCCCCGTTGTGCAGGCAAAACCTGCAAGATGGTTTTTCAGGATGGCAACGGTAACAATTTACAGGGTGTTAATGTTACAATGGGAGACGGTACTGTTTACACTTCCAATGGACAGGGAGAGATTGAAGTTGTTGCTCCTGATGGAGCTGAAACAGTTTCTGTAGAAAAAATCGAAATGCCTGTTTGAAAAGCACAGCATAGAAATGACAATTAATTATTCAATTAAGCGGGTGGAATAGATATTACTCCTCATCCTGATTTGAGGCAGAAGGTATTTCAAAGAGTCAGAATGTAGTATTTATACGCTGATCGCTGCTGTGTTTAAATGAATTACTCTGTATTGCATTGTTTATTTCTGTTGACAGCGATAACACTTTAATGGAAATAGTATCCAATTTTGTCTTCAAGTCTGCATGTTTATCTGAATTCAAACCGTATTTAATCTGTAATGATTTATTTTATCATGTATTGGTTGAAAATAGTGCAATGGACAGCACACTGGTTTAAAAACTGCAAATTACAAAGTTTTTATTGGTTTTCAGGAGTAAAATATGGAAACATTATGTTTCGTTCGCCCCGAGCATTTAAGTCATCAGGGGTTTCTTTTTGGTGGCCAGCTTTTAAAGTGGATTGATGAATATGCCTGGCTTGCGGCAGCCAGGGATTATCCCGGAACTATTCTGGTTACCAGAGCTATGGATAATATACAGTTTAAAAAACGGGTCTGTAATGGTGCAATCCTAAGATTCGAAATACAACCGAAACGATACGGTAATACATCAATTACATATAGTGCAGAAGTATTTGCTTCAAGCCAGGATTCGCGAAATGAAGAAATGGTGTTTTCGACTCATATCACTTTTGTAGCTGTAAATGAAAAAGGTAAAAAGATACAACTGCCATAAGTCGAATTGACCCTGAATGGTTTGCAAAAACTTCATGTAAACTTTCTTTCGCAGATATATTTTGAACTATCAAAACTTATCTGATATGTATGCATTGCCATTACAAAAAAGTTTTGTTGTCAGTAATATGACCTTACTGACATGAATCGTTCCGTGTTTTTAGTAACTTATGTTGATTTTTTAACTGGTCATCTGTCAGAAGATAATTTTTATCCGGAAGTTTTATTTGTCGAGTGATTGAGGTTTTGAATTTCCGGAGTACTTCCTGCTTTTTTGAAAATCCATAATATCTTTTTTCCCAAAAATCGATTCATAACTGGTATCGAACCTCTTTTTATCCACTTTTCTGTAAGTATCACCTTTTCCTGCACCACTCATTTTCTGATCCTTTTCGAGATAAAATTGATTCATAAAATAATTTTTCGGAAGAACAGAAAAAAATGGTTAATTTTACGTTTAATTTTTCTGAATCTGAAATTGGACTGCTTGATTTCGAATCTTTAATTTGTACTGCGTTGGTCGTATCTGCTCAGGATTAATAATTGAATAAAAAAGTTGCAAAAAGCTACCCTGGAAAAAAGGACTATCGGAGTCATCCGGAAAAGAAAAACAGGAATGAGGATAAAAAACGGTAAAAGGTTACTTAAACCTAAATAGTAACAATCCCTTCACGCGATCTGCTTCGCGTACATGGCATAAAGAAATAGACCCTGTTAAAATGCAGTAATGGGGATAGCGATTACGACAACGACAATGGTGAAAGTTAGATATTACCTTCACAGCCATAAAACCTTTCTGCAATAGTGCCGCTGTGCAGCTCATCGTATATTAATCGTCTCCATTCAGGTTAAATGATTATCAATTTGAAAAACCATCTGCATAATACCCAAAAAGTAAGCAAAACAATTTTCGAAAAATCATGTAATTATATAAATAACAACATTATAAAAATAATTAGACATTCTCGTAAAAAATAAAATATATTATTTAAAGTAAGCAAAAGGAATCCGGATGCCATCAATATACAACTATCTGAATTATCGGGAATATTTGAAGGATTTATTCCAGGAGCAGAAACAGTTCCACAATCCGCTTACTCACAGGGCTGTACTGAAAAAGATGGGTGTTTCTTCTACAGGTTTTCTGTCGAATGTGCTTTCTGGAAGAAAAAACCTTAATAAAGAAATGAGTGTAAAACTTGGTAAAATTTTAAAACTCGCGACACGTGAACGGCAATATCTGAATCATATGATTGTGTATTCTCAGGCAAAATGCATAGAAGAAAAAAAAGAATACCTTGATAAACTTCTCGCCATGCGGAAAAGTGAACTGGCATACATTAGCAAGGAACAGTTGTCGCTTTTTTCCAAATGGTATTATGTCTATATCCGTGATCTTCTCTGCTTTTTTGATTTCAAAGATGATTATGATGCACTTGCAGCAAAGCTTGATCCGCCTGTCAAACCCCAGGAGGCTGAAGCGGCAGTTCGTGAACTGGAACGACTGGGGTTCATCACGAAAGACAACCATGGCTATTACCGTGCATCCGAACCTGTTGTAAGTACCGGTGACGAAGTGCATTCAGTTCAGCTTGCAAATTTCCAGCTTACTACTATGGACATGGCAAAACGTTCGCTTAAGAATCACCCGCATGAACAGCGCGATATTTCCTTTGTATCTCTGACCCTCTCAGAAAAAAGCTATGCAAAAGTAAAGTGTGAAATACAATCATTCAGAAAAAAACTTTTACTTATAGCTAAGGATGAAGAGTATCCGGATCGTATCTGCCAGTGCAACATTCAGCTTTTTCCCGTAACACAAAAACCGGGAGATAATAATGAATAAAACTTTATTGCCGATCTCCTGTGTTATGCTCATCTGCATGGTTTCACTATTTCTGAACCTGGGCTGTTCACCTGAATCAGTTGCAGGTGGCGGAACAGAAGGTGGCAATACCATATGCGGAACTCTTGTCAATGATGACAGATCGTTATCTGTTAACGCCAAAGTATACCTTTTACCATCGGAATTTAATCCTGGTATCGAAAATCTGGCTGCTTCCTCAATTTGTACAACTACTGAAGAAGATGGAGGTTATGTATTTGACAATACACCTCAAGGTGAATATTCCATACAGGCACAAGATACACAAAATGGTAAAAATACACTTATAACCGGGATAAAAGTTTCCGGAGTTGATATTGATATACCTGTTGATACTCTAAAAGATCCGGGTGTGATGATAGTAGAAATACCTGATACAACCGGAAATTCAGCCTGGTATCTGTATGTGTCGGGAACAACCATCCATGTTCCTGTTTCCGGCACCTCGAAATTTATAGCGGTCAACAATGTGCCGGCAAAACAACTTCCTCCAATATGCTTTGTAAAGCAAACCGATTCCATTCCGGATATAATTCGTTACAATGTCAAAATCAATTCCAATGATACTGTGTTTGTCAGAAATACTCAATGGGTGCATTCCCGCAAACTATATCTCAATACGACTAAAACCGGTGCAGATGTGGACGAAATTGTAACTGATTTTCCTGTTGTTGTCCGATTAAACGCAAATAACTTTGATTTCCCGCAGGCACAGGCCAATGGCAGAGATATCCGTTTTGTCCTGAATGATTCAGTTCCGCTGGTTCATGAGATCGAGCGATGGGACGTTAGTGCCGGGCATGGTGAAATCTGGGTCAGAGTTGATACGATTTATGGAAACGACAGCACGCAGTTTATCATGATGTATTGGGGTAATCCTGATACTTCAGACAATTTTGGGGAAATGACAGTTTTTGATATTGCTCTCGGTTTCCAGGGAGTTTGGCATCTTGACGGGAATACCGATACTGTATATGATGTGACACCGAATCGTTTTCATGGTGTTCGAAATGGAATTATAACCGAAACATCCGGTATGGTCGGGTCAGGACTGTTGTTTGAGGAGCCCGGTGCTTTTATTGATATGGGGGATGTACTCAATGCCGAAAGTTCCGATTTGACCATAAGTGCATGGGTCAAACGTTCTGCAATTGGGCTGCAGACGATTATGGCGAAGTCTGATGGGGGTGATCCCAATTCCGGGTATGGATGGACTCTTTCATTTCATACCGCAGACCAGTTGCACTTTTTTACGGCAAGCGGGGGAACATTCTGGGGTGAAGACGGTGTTTTTGATTGCTGGTCAAAAGAAGAATTGCCGGTTGTTGATACGACTGCGTGGCATTTCGTGGCAGTGGTATTTGACAGGTCCGGTAAAAATGAATGCCGTCTGTATATTGACGGAGTTGAAATGACCGGTGGTTCAAACGGAGAAGCTGCTGGTGTGAATGTTATAAAAAACGAGGTGTCTTTCAGAATTGGTGCGGAAGCTGACGGTGACTATCCATGGACAGGATTAATTGATGAATGCATTGTTGCACACACGATAAGAAGTGAATCATGGATACGGTTATGTTACAGCAATCAGGGGCCGGAAGATAAACTTGTCAAATTTGAAAAATGAACTTACCGGTAAAGGAATAAACGTTGTTGTAACCACACATAGCAGAATGTCCGATTTGATTTTGGTATGTCTGTAAAGAGACTTACGCAAAGGAATCGATACTGTTCAGAATTAACTTATATAGAGAGGATTGATTATGAATCCAGAGAAATTCTTCAATAAAACGGCTCGTATTTTACTTGGGATAACACTTTTTACTTCAATTGCTTTCGCAGACAACCCCATTATTTCTCAAAGGTTTACAGCAGACCCGAATGCGTTTGTTTTCGAAGAACGCCTTTATGTTATCTGCACCAGTGACGAAGAAAACGTAGACAGCTATAACCTTATCAACTACACACTAATATCTTCTGATGACATGGTGAACTGGACTGATCACGGTCTGGTATTCAAGGTACAAGAGGTTACTACATGGGCCGGGCAGGCATATGCTCCAACAGCCTGTGTTCGTAACGGTAAAGTATGGCTCTATTTTCCCAATGGCGCCAACAGTATTGGAGTGGCGGTAGCCGACAAGCCCGAAGGGCCGTATACAGATGCATTGGGAGGACCTCTTATTACCAGAAGCATGCCCAATTGTGACGTTGGCTGGTTGTTTGATCCTTTTATTTTTCTCGACAGTACAGAAAATGGTGTTGATGCATATCTTACGTTTGGTGGAGGCGAAAACAACAACCATCCTTATGGAGCAAATCTCAAAATTATCAAAATCAATGATGACATGATTTCTGTTTCCGGAACAGCGGTTACCGTGAATTCACCAAATTCCTTTGAGGGACCGTTTATACATAAGTACAACAATAAATATTACTTTTCGTACCCGACAACCGGGGCATCTACAATCGATTACTGCATGAGTGACGATCCGATGAGCGGATGGGTTCACAAGGGGACATTTCTGGAAAACCCGACACTCAATGGCCAGAATATCAACCAGTATAACAACAGCCACGGCGGGCCGGTCAATTACAATGGACAGTGGTATATGTTTTACCATGACCGGCGTATATCGGATATGGTATACAAACGTAATGTTTCTGTCGACCTGCTTCATTACAATGACGACGGCACCATTAAGAAGGTCATTGTCACATCTGAAGGGGCTCCGCAAATCAAACTTTTAAACCCTTATGATACAATCCAGTCAGAAACTATCTGCAAACAAAACGGGATTGAAACGGAATTCTTTGATGGGCGCAATGTAATGTTGACCGATATTCAGGAGGGCGACTATACCAGTCTGAAGGGAGTTGATTTCGGTGATGGTGCGAAATCATTTCAAATACGTGCTGCCAGCGCATCCGGGGGAGGAACTGTCGAAATCAGAACAGGCAGTGAAAACGGTACACTGGTCGGAACCTGTGAGATATCTGGAACCGGTGGCTGGGGGATATGGGAAACGTTTTCCTGCAATCTGACTGATTGCAGTGGTGTCAAGAACGTTTACTTCGTCTACAAAGGGGCTGGGGAGCCGTTCCGGCTAGACTGGCTGAAATTTGAGGCTATTCCAACCAGTGTGTTTTCCCGAAAAGGTCTGTCATTACATCAACCTGATAATCGCAGGTTACTAATTGATGTCAAGGGCAGAGAAGCACCTGGTCAATTCGGGGAAAAAATGTTTACGCTTACGGGCAGAGCCTTTCAGAAAAAATTAATGAATTATTCAGAAAGAAAATCAAAAGGTGTGTATGTAATCATGCCCGGTAAATGATATTGTTGCACGGGTGGTGGGGGTATCATTTGGCAAAGACATATTCATACTATAGATATTCATGTGTGTCGGGCGCAAAGTCCCGGTTTTATCCACTGAAGTGAATATCGTTAAGATTGTTGTTCATTCAAAACTTAAACGATGTAATCAAGGCGCGTTGATTTAACCCATGCAACGCGCCGATTTGTTGGACTGGTAATTTTACGCAAGCTCACAGGTTATCCTTTTACTGCCAGAAACAGATCTTGCGGATAAGAATTCATTAAGCAGCAGAAAGAAAATACCTCTTTAACTTTCAATCCCACGGGCATATTCAGTTTGAGGATATTTTATTTCCAGAACCTCTTTTCCTTTTGAATGAAACAATCTGCCGTTTACTTCAATTCCAAACTCCATCTCTTCTTCCTGTAATTGCTTTATAAAAATCCGGTTTCTGGTTATTTTGATATTAAAAAGAATTCCTTTATGGAAAATGTTGAAATGAACCAGTTCCCATTTGCCAGGAATAACCGGTGCTATTTCAAGATACTCATTATAACGGCTGATACCGGCAAAGCTGCTTATTACCATATTTACTGTTCCACCCATAACTCCGGTATGAATACCCTCTCTGGTTGTTCCTCCCTGAGAGTCGCAGAGATCACTTTTTAGCGCTGTTATGAATTTTTCATACATATTCTCTTTCTGATCGGGAAGATATTTGAGAATGGCACTGTGTACAACATGGCTTAGAGTTGAACCATGACTGGTACGTTGAACATAGTAGTCATAATTTTTTTTCAGCAAATCCAGAGGATCAGAAATTTCAAATCCAAGCGTTGAAAGGATTTCACACACCTGATCTGGAGGCAGAAGATAGAAAAGCATGAGCACATCAGCCTGTTTTGAGACTTTGTACCGATCTGGAGAATCATTTTCCGATTTAAGGATTCTGTCGAGTCTGTGAATATCACCATATTTTTTTCTGTAGGTTTCCCAGTCCAGTTCTTTAAGGTTCAAATAACCGTCAAACTGTTCAATTATTTCCTGTTTGGTAATATTAACAGAAAGATTATGGGAAACATTGCTCCATAAGGGTAATTCAGATCTGTTGAAGTTGATTTTTTTGTCAAGTTTTTCAAGGATTTCTGAAGGAAGGGATTCTATAATTTCGGAAGTTTTTTTTAACAGCCAGCTAACCATGATGTTTGTATAGGCGTTATCTTTTAGACCGGGTATTTTCGAACCGTGATAACTTTCGTGGAATTCATCCGGTCCCATAACTGCGCTTATATGGTATTTTCCCCTTTCTTTTTTTGTCATACTGACCCACATACGTGCAATCTCAATCAACATTTCGGCACCATGGTTAAGGATAAAGTCTGTATCAGAGGTGACTTTGAAATACTCCAGAATATTGTAAGCTATTGCAATTGAAACATGTCTCTGATTTCTGCTCAGATCCGGATCCCACTTACCGGAAACCGGATTATAGTGTACTTCCTGAGTCTCTTCATCACCAGTATCTGCGGTTTGCCATGGATACATTGCACCTTTACATCCGTTTAGAGCAGCATGTTCACGTGCTTTGTCAAGTCTTCTGTATCTATACAAAAGCAATGATTTTGTGATTTCGGGAGAATGAAGGTTAAAGAACGGGAAAATGAACAGTTCATCCCAGAATATATGGCCTCTGTATGCTTCTCCTGATAATCCTCTGGCAGTCATTCCGGCATCAAGGGACAGGTTGTGTTGGGATGCAGTTGTAAATAGATGATAGATATGCAGTCGTAGTATTTTCTGGGAGAGCTGGTCGCCTTTAATGATTATATCTGCTTTTTTCCAGATTTCAAACCATTCTTTGATGTGTTCATTCTCTAACTGTTCGTAAGTACACTGAGGGTTGCAAAGATTGTGTACCTCACTTTTTGTTGCATGAACAGATACCAGTTTATCTATTGTATACACCTTTTCCGCTTCAGCTTGAAAAGTAAAGCTGCATGCCGCCGCATTCTTTTCCTCAATACATTTTATTTCAGTATTGTTATCAGCAAAACTGTGTACTGCTTTCATGAAAATGTTTATATGAGATTCGGATGTTTTGGTGTGAAGAAAAACTGATCCGTCTGGTAAAGCTTTTTTGTTTATTGTTTCAAGATGTCTTGAATTGAGATTTCTGTATCTTGGAACACCATCATTTACTACAGATCCATCAAGCCATGAACGTAAAGTTACAGAAGAGGAGTAATTGCAGGGAGTTATTCTGTATCTCAGGGCCCCGTAATGAGATTGAGCCATTGATGCAAACATAAATGTTTCAATTTTTGTGATACGCGCCTGTGAATCTTTAAACAGAATTGAGCGGTAAACAACCGCTTTTCTTATATCAAGCTCATGGGTGTACGAAATAATTTCTTCATTAAACGGATCAATAATATCCATGTCATCAATTATCAGTTCAACAAGAAGCCAGTTCGGACAGTTTACCAGATCGTTATTATATATGGTCCTTCCATGCACAACGGTTGGCAGTTTGTTATAAACTCCGGCGATATATGTCCCGGGGTAATGTGTTTCCCGTAAGGCTTTGGATCCGGCAAAGCAGCCTCTTGTACCAAAATAACCATTACCAGTACAAGTAAGTGTCTCGCGAAGCAGTTCGTTTTCCGGCTCAAATATTTTGTAAACAAGTTTCCAGTTATCACTTTCAAACCTTGATTCATAATAGCTGGTAATGGTATGCAGTGAGATTTCTGATATGTCTTCAACTGCGATATCAGCCCCGTTTTCAATGAGCAACTGTGTGTCGTGATTGCGGCTTACCCCCAAAACGATTGCAAAGTTGCCGTTTTTCCCCGACTGAACACCGGAAATAGAGTCTTCCACCATAATGCATTCATCATGAGACAGATCAAGATTTTGGGCTGCCTGAATAAAAATATCAGGGTAGGGTTTACCCCTGAGATTCAGTTCCTTTGAAACGATCCCGTCAACAACAGTGTCAAAAAGGTCCAGAAGACCTGATTTTTCAAGTACAAGCCGGCAGTTTTTACTTGATGATGCAATTGCTGTCCTGAATCCTCTTTTTTTCATTTCCTTTATAAGATCTATAGTGCTTTGATAGATTTCAACACCATCATTAAACAGAATCTCCTTGAACATGCTGTTTTTTTGATTGGAGAGCCCATGGATTGTTATCTTGTCCTTACTGTCATTTTCAGTTCCTTCAGGAAGATCAATTCTTCTGGATGACAGGAATGAAGTTATACCCTCAATGCGCGGCTTACCGTCTACATAAAGAATGTAATCCTCATGGGTAAACGGTTCAATCCTGAATGATGTATTTTCGGTTTTTAGATTTCCTGAGTAACTTTTTAAAAACGCATCAAACAATTTTTTCCAGGCCTTGAAGTGTATTGCTGCTGTTTTGGTTACTACTCCATCAAGATCGAAAATGGCACCTTTTAACTTGTACATATCTGCAAACCTTTACTAAAATTAAAGAGTATCGTTATCAGAATATCAGGCGATTTAACTGTAAAACTGTTAGATGTGATATCAGAAAGGGCTTGTACAAGCGAATTGTCTTCGGTAACGAATATCGCTTTGGTACTGCTGTTTTTTTCAAATGCAGCTTTAATCATTGGCAGATCTGAGAATGTATCTCCGCAAACAAGAGTATGTTTATGTTTCAGGTCAAGATTCAGTTCCTTGTCGAGATACCTGATTCCATCACCTTTATCATAATCCTTTATTACATTGGATTCACTGTCTACGGTAAGTATGATCTCGATATCCTTGCCTGTATCCTCAATTTTCAGAAATGAACTTTCCGGATCAATCTCGTTTACAGTTTTTTGGACAGTTTCAAGCCAGTGTTCTGAATCTGAAGGTGGAATGGATAAATTGATATCCTGGCGTGCTATTGTAGTTTGACCGAATTTGAACTGAAGTCCTGAACCAATATGGCTGAAAATTTCAAACTCTTTTTGTTCAAGCAAATATTTAAGTCTTTTGTTAAGAGCATCAAGCATATCCTGTTTTTCCGGGGGTATGGCAAAAGAATGCCTTTGACCTCTCTTATCAAGATATTCCCGGCCTTTGGACCCTGCATAATGAAAAAGACCGTCAGGATTTATGTTAATGTCTGTTATCCCGCCGTTATCCAGCGGGGCAGAAGTGAGAATGATATTGTTGGCTACAATTGATGCAAATCTGGAGATAAACCAGGAATTGTAAATGGACTGAACAGATGAAAGATATCGTCCGCAATAGTTATTAATGGTGCCGTCCCTGTCTGTAATAAAAATATCAGGTTTTGAATCGCCAAGAAATTCAAGTCCCTTTTTTACCTGAATGTCAAAATTGTCATATAGTTTTCCAAGATAAGAAATTATGAACGATTCACCTTTTTCCAGAAATAAAAGATCTCTTTTAAGTTCTTCTGTTTCATATCCCAGATCAGTGGGGATCGTTTTTGATCCTATGTTTATCAGTTTTTTTTTATCTGTTTCAGGGATTTTTGAAAGTCTATCGTAAGTATCATTCAATATTTTGATATCGGTTGGGCAAACTGGTTTGTTAAAATATAGACTGTTTATGATACGCCGTTTAACCGGAACTGTTTCGCCGATAATTTTGTAGAATTCATCAAGATTCAAGCTGGTTTTCATAAAATTTTCTCCTATGGAAAATTTGTCTGATTTTGGTGCGTCAGAGATTCTGGATATAAGTAAATACGATGTGATGAGGAAATATAAGAGTGCATTATAAAAGAAACCCAGTCAGAACTTTTTATGCTACTATTATATAATAACTCCTTTGAATGGATGTGTCAAATTCCTGTGAAGTAAGATTTACAAAACTGTAAACAGGTTAATGTTTATTTTAAAAATCGTACATGAAATTATGTTTTAAATTAAATTATAAGATATTCGATTAAACTGAATGCTAAAAAATCCAAAGATTGAATGCCACAAATGCAAAATTTATCTCAAATTGTTAATTAAAATGCGTTTAAAATATTTGTTAATTACAACATTAATTATGGTTTTAAGCTGTCAGAATCCGGTATCAGACAGGAATCCTTCCGATTTTACTGCGGCTTCTGTAAAAATCAATGAATTAATGGTAAAACAGGTTAAAACAATTACCGATCCGGATTTTGGAGAATATAGTGGCTGGATTGAATTCAAAAACCATGAAGAGTTCACTGTTGATCTAAGTGGCTGGATAATTGCGGAACAAGTGCCATACCAGACCAATTTTAAACATCTTTATTCAATCCCCCCAAGTACTGTAATCGAACCCGGTGGATATTTTCTCGTATGGATGGATGGTAGAGGGTGTGTGAAGAAATCTGTTCATGCTGATTTTTCACTTTCTACGGATAGTGCCAAAATAGGGTTATATGGACCGCAATGGGCGCAAATGCCTGTAATAGATACGCTTTCATACTTTTATGAGGATTTTGCTGAAGATATATCACCAGGAAAAATATTATTAGGTGATACTGATAAAATTGAAATTCTGATTCCAATGAATTATCCTACCCCAGAAAGAAAAAACCGGTTGGCAAAACTGCATCAGATCAGCTCTTTTGAACTGGATATCGAAGAACCGTCCGGATTATGTCCGGATTTTGCAAACAATTTTCTGTGGATTGTAAGTGATAATGTCGGTGGAAGTATTTACAAGATTACAAAAGAGGGTAAAATAGTAAAAGAATTATGTGTAAATGGCGAAGACATGGAAGGAATTTGCCAAAGTGCAGTGGATAAACAGTTGTATGTGCTTAAAGAACGAAAACGTGAAATTGTAATCTTCGATACACTTGGTAATGAAAAAGGATGTTTTAAAGTTGAGGTGGAACAGAAATATGACAACTATGGGCTTGAGGGAATCGCAATAAACTCCTCCGGCAAGCATCTTTTTACAGTTAACGAAAGATATCCGAGTGCATTTATTGAACTGGAAATCACCGGGGAAAATTCGTTACAGCAAATACAATACACTCCTCTATATTTTGGTGCTGATAAAGATAGCAGAAGCTGGGGGCTGTCCGGGCTTTCTTATGAACCTGATGAATCTGTTTTGTGGATGATAAGTGACAGAACACGGGCTGTTTTTGTTATCGATCGTACTTGCCGTGTGCTTGCCGTTTATGATGTATCTGAAGAGGATCTGGAGGCCGTGGCAGTGATAAAAACGGAAAACAAAATCTATTTTGTCAGCGATCAATACCATACTTTGTATGTTTATGAGTATCCACAACCTTTGCTCAAACTTGCTGCCCATAAATTTTGATACCCAAATAGCAATTGTTGCTTTACTTGGGGTGGTAGTACACAGCCTGTTTTTTACACTGCGGACGTAAACTATTCATTTTCATTCAGGACGTATCTCATTATTTCGGCAGATTGTGTAAAAGCCCGATTTGTTTATTAAGGCATAGATTTTGTTATTCAAGTTTCTTGCTGACTCGTAACATATCCGCTTGATACCTGAGTTAGGGGAAAATGTATGAAAAAAAAACCTGCTTCATTTATTATTATGCTGTTTATGATTGTCTGGCAGGCTTATGCAATTGGAAGTGGCAGACTGCTTGATTTTGATAATCAAAAGTATTATTACGCATACTGGTTCAACTCTTTGAAAAATGAAAACCAGGTTTTTGATATGCTTTTTAGTGCAAAGCAGTTTCATTGTTCATTACCAAAAGCAGAACAATTTCAGGTTTTTACGCGAAATGACAGCACCTATGATATCGATTACAGAAACCGCAGCCTTGCTTGTGTTTTCACTGTAACAAAAAAGGCCTGTCCTAAGATGGTTGTTGCTGAAGTTAAGAAAATTTCAGATTTAAACGGGAAATTTCCTAACCTTGTATCATTAAGACTTGAATATAAACTTCTTAATTCAGGTAACAGCATAGAAATTCAGACGGTTCAGAGGGCTTTTTTTGATTCCAACCTTTCCAGGGCCCAATCTTTTGTGATCAGGACAATTCTTGATAAATTCAGCAACAGACTTGCTGATTATATAGAAACTGACTATGAGGAAGTAAACCAGTTTGAAAAAAATGGTTCAGGTAAAAAGTCGGATTTTATTATTCCGAACAGGATTGGTGATATTTAACCTTTCAATTTTCAATATTCTGTGATAAACTCTTATATGACATATTCTGTATTTTAAACCACCTTGAAACACAGTGCTTTACCTATGCAGGTATGATCTGTATGTTTTAGCGAATGCCTTACGTGTGAAGAGCGGATGTATTGAAGTTTCTTTTTGGGACAGGAATACGGTTTGCGACTGTTGTGGCATAACGGCTAATTCGAGTGGGAACAGTGTATTCTGCCTGTATAATTCGACTAAGATCTTTGGCTGGGTTTGCTGCTTGCAGGATAACTTATCGTGTTAAACAGGCTTAATTTTTGCTAGTATGTTTCACCTGAGTAGATTAATATCTTTATGCGAATTTCTTTGATTTTTGGCCTGTTATTGTATTATTGCTTTTTTTTGGGGTGGGAGATAATGGGTTAAGTATTGGAGGGTTATGTTTATAGTAGAAATCGCTTCTGAGTGTGCTCCAGTTGCAAAAGTTGGTGGGCTTGCTGATGTTGTTTACGGGCTTACGCGTGAGTTATCGATTCGGGGCAATGATGTAGAAATTATTTTACCAAAATATGATGTCATGCGTTATGATCAAATATGGGGTTTAACTGTAACTTATGGGGATTTATTGGTTCCATGGTATGGAAGTGCAATTCACTGTACTGTTTGGTTTGGGTTTGTACATGGACACAAATGCTTTTTTATTGATCCCCACTCAAGCGACAATTATTTTAATCGGAAATTGTATTATGGCAGTCATGATGATCCTGTAAGATTTGCTTTTTTCTGCAAAGCAGCGCTTGAATTTCTGTTAAAAACAAATAAAAGGCCAAATGTAATTCATTGCCACGATTGGCAGACTGGCCTTGTGCCGGTTCTTTTGTTTGAAATGTACCAGTCTCTTGGAATGTGGGAGCAGCGGGTTTGTTTTACAATACATAATTTTAAACATCAGGGAGTGACTGGAGGAGAAGTGTTGTGGGCAACAGGTTTGGGGCGTCCTGAATATTTTTTTGATTACGAAAAAATGCGAGACAACAACAACCCTTTTGCATTGAATTTTACCAAAGGTGCAATAGTCTACTCTAATTTTGTCACGACTGTTTCCCCTCATCATGCATGGGAAACCCGTTTTACATCACAGGGTTACGGGCTGGAACCTACACTTGAAAAATACCAGGGCAAATATGGAGGAATTCTTAATGGTGTAGAATATGATGTATGGAATCCGGAAATAGACAGATTTATACCAGCTCAGTATTCAAAGGATTCGATTGAGGAAAAATACCGCAATAAAGAAGCACTTCGTGACCGGCTTTGGCTTAATAAAAACATTAAGCCTGTTATCTCTTATATCGGACGGCTTGATGGGCAGAAAGGGCTGGATTTGATATATCATGCAGCTTTTTTTGCACTTCAGAGAAGTGCTCAGTTTATATTGCTTGGACTTGGTTCCAATCAGGAGATTAATGATCGTTTCGGTTTTTTGAAAAATCAGCTCAATGATAACCCGGATTGTCATATTGAAATTGGATTTGATGAGGAACTGTCACATCTGATTTATGCTGGTTCTGATATGGTTATTGTTCCTAGTGTTTATGAACCTTGTGGACTAACTCAGATGATTGCGTTAAAATATGGTACAATACCTGTTGTGAGATCTGTAGGAGGTTTGACCAATACTGTTTTTGATCGGGATTTTTCAGAAAAGCCATGGTGGGAACGTAATGGATATACGTTCAGGGATTTGAATAATCAGGGGATTGAATCTGCTATGGTACGGGGAATAGGACTATATTTCGATTTTCCGCAGCATTTCAGGCAGCTTATGCTTAATGGTATGCAATATGATTTTTCCTGGAATCATCCGGGAACGCATTATCTTAATATATTTGAATACATAAGACATAAATAGATGAGGAGTGTTTAATGAAATCTCAAGAATTTCCGGAGTACGTTCATGGATTACCTGATATCAGTGGTACAGAGTACCTTGAAAGCGTAAAAGAGAAGTCTAAGCAACCGGTTTTTCTTTCAAGGAGTTCGGTGTCATTTAATTCAATCAAAAGTGCTGCTGCGATTGCTCTTCACATGCATCAGCCGCTTATTCCGGCTGGGGGAACAGATCTTTCAACAGCCGAATTAATCAGCAATTTGCAATATATGATGGAAAACCAGGGAATCGGAGATAATCATAATGCCCCTGTATTCCAATGGTGTTACAAACGGATGGGTGAGTTCATACCTCAACTGATTCATGAGGGAAAGCAGCCCCGTGTGATGCTCGAGTATTCGGGGACCCTTTTTCACGGGCTTCGTAAAATGGGCTTAAATGATGTGATTGATAACCTCAAAAGAATAACTATTGATGATCAGTACTGGCATGCTGTAGAGTGGTTAGGGTGTCCTTGGGGACATGCTGTTGCACCATCAACTCCTGTTCAGGATTACAGACTTCATGTGCAGGCATGGCAAAAACATTTTGCCGGAATTTTTGGCATTGATGCACTCGAAAGGGTCAGAGGGTTTTCACCTTCAGAAATGGCTCTTCCAAATCATCCTGATACAGCTTATGAGTTTGTTAAAACGCTTGTAGACTGTGGCTTCAAATGGGTTTTGGTTCAGGAGCATACTGTTGAACTGCCAAATGGTAATGGAGTGGAACGGAAGCATATTCCGCATCGTCTTGTATGCAAAAATTCCTCAGGAAAAGAAATCAGTATAGTTGCTATAATAAAAACACAGGGAAGTGATACTAAACTGGTTGCTCAGATGCAGCCCTGGTATGAAGCAAAAAGCTTGTCGAAATGGGAACTTGGGAAAAAACGGATTCCACCTCTTGTGACACAGATTGCAGATGGAGAGAATGGTGGTGTCATGATGAATGAATTTCCGGCAAAATATATGGAAGTTGTAAGGGAGGCGAGTGGCTCAGAAACTCCAATGATGAATGTTACAGAATATCTGGAACACCTTTCCAATGCAGGTATAAGTGAAATGGATTTTCCTGAGATTCAGCCTTTATTTCAGAAAAGAATATGGGACAAAATGAAAAGTGGCGATGGTCCCGAGAAACTTCATAAGGTTATTCAGGAATTGAAAAAAGAAGACAATAGATTTCATATGGAGGGTGGAAGCTGGACTAATGATATTTCATGGGTCAGGGGGTATTCCGATGTCCTTGATCCGATAGACAAATTAAGTGCAGCTTTCAATGAAAAAATACTTGATAAAAAAATCCCGACAGGTGAATATCGTTACATTAATGCTCTTTTTCATCTGCTTGTTTCGGAGACAAGCTGTTATCGTTACTGGGGGCAGGGTATCTGGACTGAATATGCAAAAGAGATTTGTCGTCGGGGGATGGCTATTCTGGATAATGATTTTTCCTGATAAATAGTTTTAACAAGATATTAATGCGGCATAGATCGGTTGAAACGGTACGTATCAGGAACAGTTTTTAACAGTACTGGTTTTGTGATTTGGCATTGAAGTGTATCTCCTGGTGATCAACAAGACAGGCATAAAGCCGTAATGATAATTGGGTAAAATTTATTTTGGATAATGTGATTTTCAGATATGTGCAAAATTCGCACATATCTGATTTTTTATTTAAAGATCAGGTTAATTGATGGATTGTGAAAAAAACGTTTTTTTCAGACTCATTGAGCATAATGAAGACTTTGTTCTTATAAGTAAAAATCCGGGAGTGCATTTTCATAAAAATGATGGATTTTGCGGTCTTTGTGCCTGTATTAAAAATGTTATCGGTTGCAGCAAGCTTTATCCTCTGCACAGACTTGACACCATGACATCCGGATTGATCCTGTTTGCAAAAAACAGGTCTTCTGTAAAAGAGCTTGCAGACCAGTTTGCATCTCAAAGTATCGAAAAATACTATCTGGCTATTGGAGGAAATAAACCGGTAAAAAAACAGGGCAGGGTTATTGGTACTATGGTGAGAAGTCGCAGGGGGGGCTGGAAGCTAATGGCGTTAGTAGAGTACAATCGTGCGATAACCAGCTTTTTGAGTGCTGGTTTGGGAAATGGTTTCAGACTCTACTTATGTAAACCTCTGACCGGCAAAACGCATCAGATACGGGTTGCACTTAAAGCTATTGGTGCACCGGTATTTGGAGATCCAAAATATGGAAAAGCTGTTTATGATAACGGAGCAGACCGTGGTTATCTTCATTCTTACGCATTAAAATTCAGTTTAAAGGGAAAAGAGTTCAAGTTCATAGATACACCAGTCTGCGGTAAACTGTTTTTGTCAGAAGAGTTTAAAAGAACTTTTGAAAAATTTGCTGACCCCTGGAATCTGCTTTAGGCACATGACACTCGGGGTTCGAATTATGTTTAATAAACCAAATTTGTTATTGTTAGAGTGCAAATATCGAAAGTGTGTTATGGAGAAGGTATTAGAATGCCAGGGTTAGCCTGAAGTGCTTTGGGGTTACAGGTGCATAAACATAAAAAACCCGGGTTTTAACACCCGGGTTTTAGAAATTTGAGAAAAAGGAGAAATTATTTGAAAAACTTTTCGCTTAAGTGGTCTCCATTTTCATATACCAGTTTTTCGATTTCTGCTTTCGGAGCAGGAAAGGTCATTTTTAATTTTGCTTCATGTTCCTGATCGAGCATTTCCGGGAAAACTTTTCCAGGCATAGCCTTGTAACGGTTCCCGTTTACATCTATAAGAGTGAAATCTGTTGTTCTGAGCCTGAGTGGGTTGTAGGAATAGTTATAGATATCAACTATGGCACGAATTGTTTTACCTCTTCTTTGGGTAGTAGGAACTGCAAGAAGAATATCATATTTATTTATTTTCTTGAAAATTGTTGAATCCGGAATAGGGTCTACGACTCTCAGGTATGCAGAATAGGTTGAAACATTTGTTTTTCTTAGAGTGCTTAAAAGTTTTTTAGCTTCTTCATGGGTAGAATCAAAATAAAGAGCTGTTAATGCCCAGAATTCAGCTCTGATCATGTCTTCCTCATCTTCATTGAGCTTCCCGTTGTTGTAGTCCATGTCAGCCATTTCATAGTTTTCCTGAGCCAGTTTGGCTGTTAATTCTTTTCTTTTTTCTTTTATTGGACTTGGGTCATTAGCTTTTATAATAGCAGAATCAATAAGGTCGAGAGCATCGTCGTATCTTTCTTTTGAGACAGCCGAGTCTGCAAGTTGAGTGAGAAAAATTGCATATTGCTGTTTTAAATCCGGTTGGATATCTGTTCCGCCGATAAATTTTTCTATATCTTCTCTTATTAATGGAATAGCTTCCATGTGAGCTGCACCTTCTTCGCGGATCATATTCGCTCTGGTAAGAGCCATTTCTATAAAACGATTTTTAAGTTTTGGACTTGCTTTATCCGGATTATCTTTAATGGCTTTGTCATACATCATGTAGGCTGTTTTAAGTTGAAGTCTTTTCTGGTTGCCTTCGAGTTTTTGTGATGCCCTGTAGGCAGCATCACCTTTTTTCTCTGAAGGGGATGAACAGGACATAACCATAGCCAAAACGCTTAAACTGACTACTATTTTCCAAACCGCTTTCATGTACTCCTCCATTTTTATTTATGTTAGCAGGTCTTATTATGAATAAGAATAAAGATGCTTTTCTCCTAAGGCATTGTCAATAGAAATGAACTATATCGGTTGCTAAAAGTTCTAAATGACACATATATTATCATTGAACGGGTTGTTTTGATTTATTTTGAGCCAATTTGAAGCTAAAAAGTGTGGCACAGGTTTAAAATACGAGGGAAAAATTGATCGATGGAGAAAGATGATTCACAGCAAAAGCGGGCTGCAGCCAGGTCGCTGGTTGAAAGGCTGGTTTCACAAGGCTACATGGCACTTTTTGCTGGCGGTTATGTCCGGGATATGCTAATGGGAAATGAAGAATACGGTGATATTGATATTGCAACTGATGCAACGCCGGAAGAGGTACAGAAAGTTTTTTCACATACAGTAGGTGTTGGGGAGCAGTTTGGGGTAATGGTTGTAATTCATAAAGGTATTCCTTTTGAGGTAGCAACATTTCGTTCTGACCTGGGGATTGATGACGGGAGGCATCCGGAAGGTGTAGTTTTTACAGATCCTCAAAGTGATGCCTGCAGGAGAGATTTTACTATTAACGGGATGTTTTATGATCCGATAGAAGGAAAAGTACTGGATTATGTTTCGGGGGTGGAAGATATAAAAAGGAAGATTATTCGTTCAATAGGAGATCCGGATAAAAGATTCAGTGAGGATTATCTCAGGATGTTGAGGGGGATCAGATTTGCTGCGCGGTTTCATTTTAAAATTGAAAAAAATACATGGGCTGCACTGAAAAGCAGTTCCAGGGAAATTGAAAGAATTTCTCCCGAACGTATCTTTTCCGAAATCGATAAGATGCTTGTTTACAGGAATTCAGATCAGGCAATTTTACTTCTGAATGAGAGCGGGTTACTTGAACGGATAATTCCTGAGATATCTGCAATGAAAGGGGTTGAACAGCCCCCCGAATTTCATCCGGAGGGGGATGTTTTTGTTCATACTTTGAAAGCTTTGGGGTTATTAAAGGATGGTGTTTCTTCGGTTCTGGGCTGGAGTGTGTTACTTCATGATATAGGAAAGCCGGGTACAATGAGCAGAACAGACCGTATACGGTTTAATAATCACGACAGAATTGGTGCAGCAATGGCAAAGCGGGTATTGAAGCGACTGCGTGCTTCAAATTTATTGATTGAAAATGTGGAAGCATGTATTGAAAACCATATGAATTTCATGAATGTGAGAAAGATGCGCCTGTCTACATTAAAAAAATTTTTATCACGCAAAACGATTCTGGAAGAACTGGAACTTCATAGAGTAGATTGTCTTGCAAGCCATGGCGATCTTGAGAACTATTTTTTCATTAAAGAACAACTGGAAAATTTTAAACAGGAACAGATCAAGCCGAAGCCACTTATTGGTGGACGTGATCTGATCAGTATAGGTTTGGAACCGGGACCGGTTTTTGGTGAAATATTAAGTGAGATATATGATCTTCAACTGGAAGAAAAAATCAGTACCAGGGAAGAGGCATTAAATGCAGTTAAAGAAATGTGGAAAAATGAATCTATGAAATAGCTGGCAGTTTTCCAGTCAAACAGGAATCTATTTATTCTTGATTGGAATCTTATTAATGTTGGTTTGCATTACCATAGGCAATTTAGTATATTAAATAGATTTTTGAGCTTGAAAGTTAGACGGGCGAACAGCCCGTTTTTAGTATGCATATATCTGTGAGATTGATTATGTCTTTTATTGATTCGATAAAATCTGTAATAGAGCATAAGGTTCAGGATCTTGGGTTCGAACTGTTTGATTTACGCTGGTTTAGTGCTGGTACCAAATCGATTCTCAGGGTTACAATTGACTCTTCAAAGAGTGTTACAATAAAAGATTGTGAAATTGTGAGCAGGGAACTGTCTGAGATACTGGATTCAGAGCAGTTTTCACAGGACCGGTTTTACACACTTGAGGTATCATCACCTGGAATTGACCGTCCTTTGAAAACTGAACGTGATTACAAAAGAATTATCGGACATCCTGTACTTGTTCATTTATCGGAACCGGTTGAAGGAAAAAAGAGTTTTGAGGGAGAAGTAGTAAAATGCGAAAATGGCATTTTGGTACTTAATTTTAACAATAAAATGGTGGAGATTCCGTTATCAATTATTTACAGTGGAAAAGAAGAAATCCGGTTCAAATAATGGAAGGATTAAATAGATGAGAAAGAAGAGCAAAAACGAAGCATTAAAGGCGCTTGATATAGTTGCTTCGATTAGTGCCGTTACAAAGGAAAAAAGTATCAGTATGGACATGGTACTTGAGACGCTCAAGGATGCTTTGACTACTGGTGCACGTAAATATTTAAAAAAGCCGATAAATGTTGAAGCCAGAGTGGACCGGGAAAAGGGTACAATAGAAGTCTTTACCCGTCAGACAGTTGTTGAGGTAGTTGAGGATCCTGAAATGCAGATCTCAATTGATGAAGCACGTGAGATTGACAGTGAGCTGGAACCAGGTGATGAGCTGGTTCAGGAACTGGATATTGACAGATTCGGAAGAATGGCCATTCAGACTGCCAAACAGGTAATAATTCAAAGGGTTCGTGAAGCTGAACGTGATAAGATTTTTGTTGATTACAGTGAAAGAATCGGAGAGTTGGTGACCGGAACTGTTCAGCAGATTGAAAAGGGTAATATCCTTGTTAATCTGGGACGTACTGAGGCTTTGTTGCCTTTCAGGGAGCAGATCAGAAAAGAACATTATCGTCAGGGAGACAATATTCGTGCCTGTATCGTCGATGTAAAGAACAACCTTAAAGGGCCCCAGGTGATAATTTCGCGTACATGTCCAGAATTTCTCGCACGGCTTTTTGAGCTCGAAGTACCGGAAATATTTGACAAAACAGTTCGTATTGTTAAGGTTGTGCGTGATCCGGGACACAGGTCAAAAATTGCAGTTACTACAAGTGACAGTAGGGTTGATCCTGTTGGCGCCTGTGTCGGTATGAGGGGAAATCGTGTTCAGGCTATTGTCAGGGAACTGTCGAATGAGAGAATCGACATAATTAACTGGACCGATGAATTATCTCTTCTGGTACGTCGTGTTTTTTCTCCTGCAGAAGTCAAACGGGTTATTCCTGTTGGTGATCACAAAATAGTTGTTGTTATTCGGGAAGAAGATCTTGCTCAGGCTATTGGAAGAGAGGGACAGAATATACGCCTCGCATCAAAAATGCTTGATAAAGAGATTGATGTTTTTGGCGACGAAGAGTTTTCAAATATGACTGAAGAGCAGCGTTCAGAGGCGTTAAGTGAAATCCCTTCTGCTGCGCAGAGTCATGAACAAAAATCTGAATCGGATGCGCAAACGGGCGAATTTGACAGTGAACAGGATCAAAATGATGAGACTTATGATGAAGCGTATGATGCGATGAGGGATGAAGCCAGGGGGGAACTTTTTTCTCAGAATAAAAATGAAGAAACTCCCGTTGTTGGTGAAATAATTGATAGTGCTTTAGGTACTATGACAGAATCGGATGAAGACGCACAGGAGGCGATAGATGATACTCATGAAAATAAAGAGAGTAAATCAGCCGGTTCTACGCCTTAAATGAAGTATAATTACAACTTGTTACTGTTTATAAAAAAAATGTGCGCGTCCATGTTTCTAACAATTTAGGGCGCTTTCATAACAATCCGATCAGCCGGCAGTCAATATATGAGAGGTAAAGCATGGCAAAAGAGAAAGTTTACAAATTAGCCCAGGAATTCAAGGTCTCGAGCGAAGCTCTTGTGCAGATGCTGCGCGGCATGGGTATACAGGTTAAAAGTCATATGAGCACTGTTGACGAAAGTCTTCGAAACGACATCAAGAAGAAATTCGAACAGGAACGTGCTGAAATTAAAAAAGAGTATGAACGAAAAAAACAGATGCTTACCAGGGCACGCGAAGAACTGATTGGGAGAGAGGAAGAACAGGAATCTCAGAAGAGTGTAGAAAAAAGTGATTCTGGTAGTGAAAAGAATGTAGAAAAGAGCGATATAAAACCAAAAGAAGCAAAACCGCACGTTTCACATCGGCGGTTTGGGCGCAGTGAGCAGCCTTCAAGAGAACGTACGTATATATCCCCAGAAAAAACTGTATCAAAAGATATGCCGGCAACACCGTTGACGCCTAACAAGACTGCGGAAGATAAGTCAGGAGCCAGAAAAGATAAAAAGAAAAAGTCCAAAAAACGTTCTGGACGGCCCGAAATCAATGAGATTGAATTAAAAGCCAATATTAAAAAGACTCTTGCAAAAATCGGCTCCGG
>JAAYEB010000185.1 GCA_012728995.1 Fibrobacter sp.
AGATCAGTGTACAAAATTGTGCATTCGGTGGACCAGACAGAAAAACGCTGTATATCACAGGGAAAACCACTGTTTACAGTATTAAAACTGTAATTGGAGGACGGAGTACTACTGGAAATACCACCACTATCAACAAAACAGGCAAAAATGATCTGGCTGCAGGATATAACCATGTTTTAAAAAAGAGTAATTCTTATATAAAAATATGGAGCCTTGATGGAAGATATATTGCAAATTATAAATACCAGAACAGCAACACTGAAACCGACAACACAATTTCAGTTCCAGACATCATCAAAAATCGCTTATCTTACGGTGCCTATTATCTGGATTATACAACCAAAAATTCAAAACAAAGAAAACTTTTCATTATGAGTAAATAAACTCTCTATCCAACTCTCTATCCAACTCTCTATCCAACTCTCTATCCAACTCTCTATCCTGCTCTCTATCCTGCTCTCTATCCTGCTCTCTATCCTGCTCTCTATCCTGCTCTCTATCCTGCTCTCTATCCTGCTCTCTATCCTGCTCTCTATCCCGATCATCCTGATCATCCTGATCATCCTGATCATCCTGGTCATCCTGTTCATCCTGTTCATCCTGTTCAGGTTCGTTATTTGCACTTATTCATTTATGTGAAATTCATTCTATCAGTAATATCCGGAAGAAAAAGGATTACTTGCGATCAGAAGTATTTTCGAACAATTCAGGTAGTCCTTGTGAATACGATTCACAAAATGTTCCTGATCGCAGTTTTCTATTGTGATAAAATTTTATTTATATATTATTTTATTACATAACAAAGGAGAGTATAATGAAAAACATTGCTATTTTATCGACAGCCATTTTATTAATGATATCAACCATTATGGCTCAACCCGAACAAGGACGTGGCAGGATGAATGAAAGTGATACAGTAACATGTCCACGTTGTGGAATGAAATATAGTTCAGGAAGGATGGGGCAGGGTTTGGGCATGATGGGAATGTTTTCTCCAGAAATTATTGAGACTGATGATGGCTTTATAATAATGATTGGAACCAAACTGATCAAATATAACGAAAATCTTGAAATAGAGAATGAAACAACAATACCCATAGACTCTACAGAATTTGCAGAAATGTGCAGACAAATGGCACAAATTATGGCTCAGTGCAGGAATGCTTTTAAAGAAACATCTGATGTAAATGGTCCCTCGCAATAACAACTCAGACTGAATACAGCCAAACCCTGGTTGTATTCAGTGATATTTTTTTTACCTGAAATGGAGACGATTAATTTACAGCTTGTCCCGCAGTGCGGGAATGGGCTGCATAGCGGCCACTAACCCAGAAAGGGTTTTATGACTGTGAAGGTCATAAGGTAATGGTGAATTATGAATTATGAATGGTGAATGGTAAATGAAGAAAATACAATCGTTGTCGCTGTCGTTGTCGTAATCGTTGTCGTAATCGTAATCCTATAACTGCATATTAAGCGTTCCGGATCTGATTTTTAACACCAATGTGCGCGAAAAAGACTCGCGTAAAGGAATCGTTACTATTTGGGTTTTAAGTACCCTGTTTTCCGAATTTAAACTTTCTGTAAGCTGTTATAGAATAAAAACCACGCAAGCCGTTTTGAAAAATCCTCAAAAGTAATCTGTTCTTTTTCCGTATTACACCTTTTCTGGTTAACTTTCTCTACTTAAACATATCAAATATTTGCAAAGCCCGAATCCGATGGCTTATATTATTATTTTGCTTAAACAGATCTGATTACCTGTCATCCTCAATGATAAGTTTCTTCTAACAACCCTGAAAGGAGCAGTGTTTATGTGTATTTTGAAACGTAGGATCTTTTTTGTTGCTGTTTCATGTATTTCTTTTCTAGTTTGCGGATGTTCCAAAGCACCAGACAAAGAACTTGCTGAAGCAAAAGCTGCAATAGAAGCTGCTAAAGAAGTTGAGGCTGATATATACATGTCCAGAAATTTTGAAAATCTGGAAAATGCATTAAAAACAGCTCAGGAGGATATCGCAGTAGAAAATGCCAAATTTATATTGAACCGAAAATATAAAAGAATAACAGAAGTGCTAAAAAAAACTACTGAATTAGCTTTAGAAATTAAAAATGATGCTCCGAAAGTAAAAGCTGAAATCATTGCTCAGGTTGAAGAGAACTTAGGATTGGTCAAGGGAATGCTGGAAGAAACAGCCAATGACATAAAAAAAGGTTCAAGAGGAAAAGATAAAGCTTTGATCGAGGAATTAAAAGCCGATTTAAATGGAGCAGACAGTGCCGCAACTCTTGCTGCCAAAGAGTATGACAGTGGTAATGTTTTAGGTGCATCCGAAAATCTGGATGAAGTTCAGAGGTTGATAAAGAAAATCACAGATACACTTAAGCCACCAAAATCTGATGAATAATATGTTTAGAATATAGAACAGAATTATAACAGCTGTTCACAAGTTAAGTTTTAAAGACCACGGCTTATAATCGTGGTCTTTATTTTGTATATACTTTTCCCAACAAGTATTTGTTTATTGTCTTGTGTTGAGACTTGTTACAATAAATGAATAATAGTATTTTGAATTTCAATTACTGATGTCATACTAAAAATCTCAAATTTTTATTAATGGCCATTTTCTCTGAATCGAATTATTAATAAGTCGATTTATTTAGTCGTTTTGAAAAAACAATGTATCTATATATGTATGATTGTCTGATTTTGTCAGGAAATCAATTTCTCTTTCTCTCCATTTCAAACTATGGAATCAGATCAAAATACACAGATCTGACTGCTTGAATTAATCATTTTTTCTACAATAAAGCATATCAGATTTAATTAAAAAACATAAGTGGATATTTTATTTTATGAAAATACATATTTCAATTGGCGAGCTGGTTGATAAAGTTACAATTTTAACCATTAAACTTCGCAGGATTACTGATAAACTTAAATTGAAAAATATAAAAAATGAGTACAATGAGTTGATTATACCCATGAACATAGCTGGCATTCAAACCTCAAACAGATATTTCAATAAACTGCTGGAAATTAATACTCAGCTATGGAAAATTGAGGACAGGATCAGACTTAAAGAAAGCAAACAGCAATTTGATGATGAATTTATCCAATTGGCACGCTCCATATACTTTATTAATGACAAAAGGTCGGAAGTCAAGAAGGAGATTAATCTAAAGTATGGTTCCGATATCATTGAAGAAAAAGAATATGTCAACTACAAAGCAGAATAAAACAAGATATCTTGCTGATTCCCAACTTTCAAATGTCAGGAAAATTCTTGTCATTCAACTTGGTCCTTTTGGAGATAGCCTGTTGTCCACATCATGTCTCAAATCAATTAAGAATAAATTTCCTCATGCCAGACTGTTTTATATTGTCAAAGAACCTTTCCATAAGGTTATTTTGAATCATCCCTTTATTGATGAAATTATCAAAATTAAGAAAAAGAGCGGATTTCAGTATTGCATCGAACGCGTTAAAACATATTTCAAAATATGGAAGTTGCATTTTGACCTGGTAATTGATTTCCAAAACAAGCCCAGTTCTCAACAACTTACTCTCTTCAGTGGAGCAAATTACCGAATTGGTTATCGCCATGGCCGTTTTCATCAAGTCTATAATTTTAAAGCGACAGAAAAAGAAGGCAGATATAGTGCTTCAATGAAATTTGACATATTAGAACCATTAAACATAAAGGAAGAACCATACAAATTATTTTTCCATATTGGTGAAAAAGCCCGAAACTATATTGCAAACTGGTTATCAATCAACAATTATAATCCATCAAAAGTGGTTTGCATTTCTCCTGGCAGCCCTGTTCCACGTAAACAGTGGTCACTGGTTAATTTTGCCCGTTTAGCAGATATGATACAAACCAGAACAGATTTGAATGTCGTACTTTTATGGGGACCCAGGGAACTTGATCAGGTGAATCAGGTGAAAAAGGAAATGAAAACAGGTCCTGTCCTGGCACCTCCTACCGATTTGAATCAAGCTGCCGCACTGCTGGAATTATGTAAATTATTGGTATGTAACGATTGCGGTTTAAATCACCTTTCAGTTACTACCATGACTCCAACGCTTGCAATTTTTGGAACAACATCACCAACAGCCTGGTCACCAGGTCCTGAATTCAATCATTTTCATTTATACCGTCCTGATTTTGATTCCAAAAAGGATAACTCTTTCGGAATCTCGCCAGAAGATGCATTTAATGAAATTAAAAAAATCTTAGATTTGAATTTAAGATAACAAACCCAGAAATACGAATCACCATTCACACACTTCAGTTTTAACAAATATCCTAAAACAATTTTCCTTTCCGGGCGATATTCTGTAACCTGTAGGATAAAAACCTGATAACTTTTATTTTTTTTCTTGGCAAGTTCTATTTATTATCTTCAAACAAAAACCTTTCAGGGTTTATTGTACAAATCTTTTCCTTGACAGGTTTTTCGATTTTTTGAGTTTTAAAGAAGGTATTCAGATAATAATTATACGATTTACTTGAAAGAAGATTTATCATATAATCTGATCCAAACAACATTTTATCACTGTACACCTTGTTTTCCGATATTAATTTTGATAACCATCCGTAATAGTTA
Organism: Fibrobacter sp.; assembly: GCA_012728995.1. GTDB lineage: Bacteria > Fibrobacterota > Chitinivibrionia > Chitinivibrionales > Chitinispirillaceae > JAAYEB01. The sequence goes on from JAAYEB010000185.1 coordinate 4,615, forward strand.
TCATCAAATGCAGCACATGAAAAATCTGTGTACACATTCTCATATTCTTTAATTAATTTCAAGACCTCATTTAGCCATTTCTTATTTTGAAAAAAGAAAAAATCATTTTTTCTATAGCCCAAATGAGCCAGATTCAGTTTTAGATTGGGGTATCTCTGAAGAACAGCAGCCCATTTTTTTGGAGTTGTTCTTCTGTTTGTCTTGTTATCTACAATAAATCCCTCTCCACTGCAATGTGCCGTAAGAGGTATGTTTTTTTCCTCACAGAAACCATACAACCACAAAACTTTGTCCATCTCTTTTCTATTTCTTTTGGGCCATGGATCAAACCCCAAAGGTGGATACAGTTTTATTCCAGCAAAAACATTACTGCCTGTTAAATCAATACCACCATCGAATTTACCCATATTTTCAAATAAATCATTACGTTTACCTTCATATTTACCAAAATATTTTTCCATCATGGTAACGAGTTTTTCTTTTTCATAATTCTGTGTATTAATACCAAGAAAAGGATAAATTTCAAAGAGAAGATCATTCTTTTCGGTTCGTTTTTTTGTCTCTACTTTACCATTAACTCCCTTTTCCAGATAACATGAGCAATATTTTTTTATTGCTTTCAGTACGTCGTAAGTCTGTTCGACTATTGATTTCTGAGGTGGTATATCATAAAAACTTTCTGTTTTAATATTTTTATACCCGAAATCCATCAATAAAGGCGTAAGTACTATTCTATTATAGATAACACCATCAATACTGAAACTGTTATCGTTTTTAACTATCCTCGACTTATTTTTCAAATAGTATTCCATTAAAATAAAATAATCTTCAATATTATTTTCCATAACTGATAACAGATTCAGAATATTCTCTTTTTTTCTTTTCAAAAAAGGTAAAAATATGCCTCCCATTACCAACTTCAACCCAATCCCGTTTACCCTTTTTACAAACGCCAATATGTTAGGGTGACTCAAATCCATAGCATGCAGATGAATATCATAAAAGGTTTTTGCTTCCTGCATTACTATATCCTCCTTTGGAAAACCTTGCCGGGATCTTAATGGTCTTCTTTTTATTTTCTCTTTTTCTGATTACGCAATGGGATCCGGAACAACAACTGCAAACTGCTAAATATTCATGCAGAGTTTATTAAATCTACTCAAAAGGCTTGTATCTGATTTCATACAAGCCCAAATTGAATGTAAATGATCTGATTTTTATTTGTAATTGTCATAAATACTGCCAAGGATACCCTCTGCTTCTTCCCGGGTTATTTCCTTGGGAACAAAATTGTAACACGCGTCTTTAAAAACCATTGGTGTTATTGAAATAAAATCTTCTTTTGAAACTCCCAGGATACTGACAGATTTAATATTTACTTTTTTTAAAAAATTCCGGATTGCATCGGCAACGATTTCTCCTGTTTCTGCACTGCTTTCTTTACCGCTAAAACTGATACCCATTGCCTCTCCAACGATTTTTACTTTTTCGCTATCAATACCAGCAGCATATTTCATTACTTCTGGAAGCGCAAAAGCACAAGCCACACCATGTGTAAGATGAAATTTTGACCCTGCTGAATGTGCAATTGCATGCCCCAAATGAACTAAAGCATCATTAAAAGCTATTCCGGCAAAGTTACTGGCCAGTAAAAGTTCACTTCGTGCCCTGACATCTTTACCATCAGCAATTGCAAGTGGAAGATTAGCTGTCACTTTTTTAATTGCTTCCTTTGCCAGCAATTCCGATTTCGGGTTTGGGATTTTTGCTGTTATCGCTTCAGCTGCATGGGCAAAAGCGTCCATTCCTGTTGCAGCTGTCAAAGCTGGAGGAACAGTTACAGTAGTTTCGGGATCTAAAATACCCAATGTCGAGTTAACAATAACAGAGTTTTTTACATTGTTAACAGTATCAGTGATAACTGCTACAGAAGTACTTTCACTACCTGTACCAGCTGTTGTTGCTACCATTACAACCGGAACACCTGGATTATAAAAAGGATTTCCAAAATATTGATTAACCGAACCCGGATTATTGATCAAAACATTAATTCCTTTTGCAGCATCCATAGGGCTTCCTCCCCCAATGGCCACTAATCCGTCAATTCGTTCATTTCTTGCGATTTCTCCTCCCTCATTTATTATATAGTCCGGCGGGTCCGGTAAAACTTTTGTAAACTCAACAATTTTCAAACCTGCATCAAGCAAACTCTTTTTACCTTTGTCATAAGCTTCCAGTTTGCTGATATTCTCATCAGATACCACCATTACTTTTGTGCATCCTAACTTTTTTACTTCTTCTCCCAATAAACTTATTGTACCTGCACCATAAATAATTGGACATGTCTGGGCATATTTTCCCATAACAGTCACTCCTTTTTTAATGTTTATAAGTTATATGCGGTTAAAAACCCACTTTCCATTGCATTTCTGATTCGCCCTGCTTTTAAAGCATCTCCCAGAATATAAACACGGTCAAACAGCGACTGTATTTCTTCTGTTAATTCCCGATTAGGAACAACTCCAACAGAAATTATGATATTATCAAATGTGTACTCCTTTTTTTCATCACTACTGACTATTTCAAATACAGCAGTTCTGTTTTTTATCTCTGTTAGTTTATGTTCAGGATATAGTTTTACACCTAATTTTGTGATCTGACTCATGATATCAATCAGATATTGAAAGTAAACATTTTGTCCAATTGTCTGTTCCATTTCAAAGAGACTTATCTTATTTCCGTTTTCAGCTAACAAATGAGCGGTCTCTAAACCTGTCATACCAGAACCAATAACAGCCACATTTTTACCGGTTAACTTTACTTTCCCATCAAGAATATCGATGCTGCTGTATACAGTCTGACTGTTTATCCCCGGAATAGACTGCGGCATAACCGGTTTTGAACCGTGAGAAATAAATATTGCATATGGATTAATTTCTTTTAGCATCTCCACTGTAGGTAATGTATTAAATCTAATTTCTACAGACAGTTTAGCTGTCTGATTTTTCAAATACTCAATCAGCCAGTTTATCTTTTCCTTTTTTGGCGGTTTATTAGCAAATTCCAACTGCCCACCAGGTTTATCGTTTTTTTCAAATATTACCGGTCTAAACTTGCGTAATGCCAATACCCTTGAAGCTTCCAGGCCAGCAGGTCCCGCTCCTATTACAGCTACCACCCTGTTCTCGCCATTCTCTTTAATATCACTATATTCTAATTCTCTTCCACTTTGAATATTGATTGCACATTGACAAGGTGTCGGACTGATATCAGCCGACATTAAAGTTTCCATACAATGAAGACAACAGATACACTTTCTTATTTCGTCTTTTTGCCCGGTTTTAGTCTTGTTGGACCATTGCGGATCTGCATAATGCAGTCTGGCAGAACCAATAAAGTCAAGTTTTCCTTCGCTCAGTGCCTTATCAGCAAATTCGGGATCCCGAAATAATGCGACTCCAATAACTGGTATTCTTACAGCTTTTTTAACTGCTTCCGACAGATACAATTTCCATCCCTGTTCAAAAGAGAATGGTTCCCAGGCCACATTCATGCTTTCGTAAATACCTGAACTCACATCAATTGCATCTACACCTGCTTTTTCAAGGTGTTTTGCGATTTTCACTCCATCTTCCAGATGCAATCCCTTACCTGGCAGGCCAGCAGCTTCAAGAAATTCATCCACTGATAAACGAACAATTAATGGAAAATCACTCCCACAAGAGTTTCTAATTCCTTTTACGATTTCATCCAAAAATCGCAGCCGATTTTCAAAACTTCCACCATAACGGTCCTGACGTAAATTTGTATAAGGACTTAAAAATTGATTAATCAAATATCCATGTGCTCCATGTACTTCAACTCCGTCAAAACCAGCCGTTTTTACCCTGACTGCAGCTTTAACAAACTTCTCAACCATTTCTTCGATCTCCAGTGTGGTCATTGCTGCTACAGGCTGGTGCACCGCTTTACATTCAACCTCACTGGGAGCTGGTAAAGGTAAATTTCCATTAATTGCACTTATTCCTTGTCTGCCTGGATGATAAATCTGGACACAAATTTTACAGTCGTGTTTATGAATTTCCTGTACCAGACGATTCAATCCTGGTAAAAACTTATCATCTGAAACTGATATCTGATTATTATTCCCTTTACCTCTTAATCCATCAACAATAGCACACTCTGTAATAATGAGCCCTACGCCACCACGAGCCCGTGCACCATAAAAAGCAATATCCCTTTCTGAAACACTACCATCGGAATTTGCCAAATGATTTCCCATTGCTGTCATGACTATCCGGTTCCTGGTTCTCATGTCCCCTATAATACCTTCAGAAAACAGATGTGAAAACATTAGCTCCTCCTTTAATAAACTGGTAGTAATTTGTTTTTATAGTGCAACCTGATATTGAGTGTCGTTTATATTTACAACAGCTATATAGCATTATACCATTTTTTCGATGTTTTGAACATGATCTCAATTAACCTTACCCGAAATTTACTGACAATACAGACCTGCTGTACGAATCCGGGCCATAGCATAATCTCCAATCCCCCTGAAATTAAATCTATGATTGCATAAACATATCTGTGTGCAGATATGTCCAAAATCATTGTCGATGTCAAAACAAACTCACGTTAAGAAAAAAATAGATATTGTAGATAATGGCTCAACAGTATCTGCTTTACGCCCCAAAGAATGTCAGTTAAATATAATTTAAATAAATAACCTGTCATGATCCAATAAAAATTTGATTCAACCTAAATCGGACGATAAAATTTACGCTGATCTGCATAGTGGCATTGAACAGAAAGGATTTTATTGCTGTGAAGGCCATAAGGTAATGGTGAATTGTAAGTTGTGAATTATGAATGGTGAATGAAGAAAAAAATACAATCGTTGTCGTTGTCGTTATCGTAATCGTAATCGTTATCCCAATAACTGCATATTATGTGTTCTGGATCTAATTCTTTATACCAATGTCCACGAAGCAGATCGCGCAAAGGAATTGTCTGTCTTAGGTTCAGTAAAAAATCGCTGAGAAAATTTAATTTTTTACAGACAAATGTTTCATTTATTTTTCATTAATACTGTGGCTATGAACTTGCCTGAATATCGGATCAGCTAATCTTTTTCCTTTTACACAAGTTTATTTCGCGTATAAAAGCATAATTGCCTGGATTGAGCAGTAGGCAGAAAGCTCTGTTTGGTTTCGACAAAAATAAACCCGATAACAACTCTTTTTTTGCGATAATTGTGACCTTAATCGTCTCTATCCTGGTTTGTCTGCTGTTGGGGATTGTAAATATGTTTTCACATTTTCAGCTTTCCGAAATAGAGAACTCAAATTGCTCTCAACACATTTAATGACAATCGGTTAAACTATCTACTCAATGATGGCATAGTAATTGTTTTTGATATACTGATGAACACAAATACCGTTCAAGAATAAGTCATTTGTGTTTTCCTTTGTTTAATATAGTACAACTTAAAACAGTGAGGAAATTATGCTGAAAAAAGTTCTTTTTACAGCACTGGCTTGTACAGCCATGGTATTTGCTGCTGGTGATACATCTCAACAACAGCAACAGGATCAGGGTGGTGCAGCCGGACAACAGGAAATGATGAGTACTCAGGGAACTATTCAGGAAATAAATATAGAAGAAGGTTATTTCACACTGGAAACCCAGGAAGGAACAGATACGATCTACTTTGATGAACAGCAGCTCAATATCAGTCTTGATGAATTGTCTCAAATGCAGGGAGAGGATGTTGAAGTCCAATATACAACTGAAAATGGAAGAAAAACAGCTGTAATGATCGCTCCTGCCGGTCAGGGTGGTGCTGCTGGAGAGGGTGAAAAAAAACAAAATGGTCAAAAGCCTGAAGAGCAGCCACAGGAAGAAATGCAATGATAAGCTGCTTACAAATCATCTGAATAATATGAGACTCACTTTAGGGTAGAGTGAGTCTCATTTTTTATTTATCCTGCCAATAAGAATTCTTCAAAACCGTAATTCCATACCAAAACACTGTATTCCACTGCTTAGTTCTTAATCAATCGTTTATCTTTATTCAGATTGAATGAATTTATGATATCGAATATCAGGGAGAGTGTTTGAAAAAATTGAACTATAAAGGCAGACTCATTTCAAAAAACAAGTTTTGGCTTTTCTATCAGTATTAAACAGTAAACAAACAGCTTACCCTTACACTGTTTGTCTTATCTGTCATATAGTAATTACAAAAGAATAAAAATATTTAGCTATCACACATGGCAATTAAATATTCCACCCTAAACTGCAAAAGTATCAGCCGCCTTGCGAATCCTGAATCCCTATAAAGCAGAGGAATTGCACAGATTCTCCTGTCGGTTGCCGACGAGAGGTATTTAATTGCGGAATAATAATCAGAACATAGAACAGGCATTTTCAGTTACACACATAATTTAAATATGAAATCAGTTATTCTAATTTTGCTTTTCTTTACTGTTACCCTGACAGAGTCCTCGCCAGTTACAAAACAAGTAAAAGCTCACAGATTTTCTTCACCTGATTACAAAAGAATATCTTCAATACCCGATTATTATCAGAAAGAAAACCGCTTCGGTACCTATCCGCTAAATGGTTCCATGCACTGTGGTCCGGTTGCTGTTTCAAATTCACTCATCTGGCTTAGCAAAAACGGCGTTGCTTCGCTAGTCCCATCAAGCGGGGATGATCTTCTCGACCAGCATAATATCATAGAAAAACTAGCCTCAAAAGAATACATGAACACACGCTCTATCGGATCAACTGTACAGGATTTGTGTAGAGGATTAAAAAAGTATCTTGATGAAAAAGCTATTGAAGGGCTGCTGCTTTTTGAGGGTATGTACACTGTTACTGATAAATTCAGGGGTGACACTCGTCCTGATCTTGACCGGATTATAAAACATACCAAAGGATTAAGGGCTGCATGGCTTAACATAGGATGGTACAGATATGACCCCGATACAAATGAGTATCGGAAAACAGGTGGCCATTGGGTCACTCTTTCAGGATACAAGAATGAAAACAGTTCAGACATTCTGATAATTAATGACCCTGCTACCAAAGAGAGGCAGATGGAGTATCTAGAGATTGAGCCAATCATTGATGGCACCATTATTAATGGTAACAGAAATTTTCCAGTAAATGCCTCAGGATTCTTTCGGTTTAAAACCGGTAAAAACAGATACGGAATAATCGGGGGAGTTGTTTATCTTTCACTCGAAAATGAAGAAATAATTGCTGGTGTATAAAAACATTAAATAATACCTAAATAGAGATAATTAATTTACAGCTTGTCCCGCAGTACGGGAATGAGCTGCACAGCATCACTACCGCAGAAAGGGTTTTATTGCTGTGAAGGTCATAAGGTAATGGTGAATTATGAATTATGAATGGTGAATGAAGAAAAAAAACTACAATCGTTATCGTTATCGTTATCGTTGTCGTTATCGTTGTCGTTATCGTTATCGTTATCGTTATCGTTATCGTTGTCGTTGTCGTTATCGTTGTCGTTGTCGTTGTCGTTGTCGTTGTCGTTATCGTTGTCGTTATCGTTGTCGTTATCCTATAACTTCATATCAAGCGTTCTGGATCTGATTCTTAATATTAATGTACGCGAAAAAGACTCGCGTAAAGGAATCATTACTATTCAGGTAATATAATTGTTTATCCTGATGTAACACATATCCTGCATACAATAAAATTACTATTCGTTTAGTTCACCTTACCCTTATAATCTTTTTCGACACCAGTAATTGCAATAAAATCAGATGATCACAATCAGAATCGTTTAATTGGATGTCATCCAACAATATGCACCTGTTTTCGTAAAATAAACCTGTTTATTCAGTATGTTTTTTCCGGATTATTCACTTTAACGTTCAAGTATGATTTTTTTGTATAGCAATTTCTGGCAAACCTGTATCTGGACAGAACATTTTTTCTCCTTTTAATTATTATCCATTCTCCCCAGCTGTTTTTAATGGCCTTTTATTTGCACATCGAGTAATTCTGGAGGGCTCACATCAGCACCGTAGTTTATTCAGTATCTTAAAGGAGGACCAATGAAAGCTTCACTCACCTTTCTATTATTAACATCTGTAATCCTTGCACAAACCTATAACAGCCAATCGAGATTTGGTCTTGACGAGCCAAATTATATCATTACAGGTTTTGGTTCAGATCAGAGTTCTGGAAATGGAATTTTAACCAGAAAGGATAATCAGGTTAAGTTCAGGCTAAGTGTTTATTACAAATTGTTTGGTTATGGTTATGGTTTATCAGGTCTTTATCTTAAATATGCACAAAATTCGCTTATCAATCTTTGGGGACACAATGCAGCCAGTTACAGTAATGATATGAAACCGGAAATATTTACTTATCTCGATTTACGCACAGAATATGACAATATACCTTATGTTCCCCGTTTTAAAGCAGGTCTCACACATGAAACCAACGGACTTGCAGGCAGTGCTGGCCAGAGCTGGAATAAATTGACAGGTGCACTTGAAATAGGTGAAAACTGCCTGACAGACTTTTTCTTCTCTGTATCATTTTGGCGTGGTTTTGGAATCAATGAAAACAACAGTGACATTATGGATTATGCTGGTAACGGTGCTGTCAAGCTTGCCTATTATCATCATAAAAATGATGAATTAGCGTGGGGTACATCCATTGATGCACATTTCAGGCTGCGTGATGCAACTTTTACAAATGTAGAGACATCCCTTTACCTTAACCCGTTTTACGGTGCAGGTACATCCTGGGCACCAATGGTAATGCTTCAGTATTACTGGGGAGGAGCAGAATGCTTACGCAATTATTCATCAAAGGCACACTCTCTCCGTCTGGGATTGGCTTTCATGTAACAAAAACAGATTTACAAAAATACCTCAGGAGATCTCCTGTTCAATGAAATTACAGATTTCCTGAGGAGATTTTTGTATGGATAACATAAATTTCTATGCTTGTTGATTTTTTTTGTATCTCATACTGACCCTTATAAAAAGCTCAAAACCATAAATATCTTTTTTGTGATTTCATACGCCCTCAAACTATCTTCACTGGTTCTTTCAGATAAACAATTTTTGAATTTAAAACTTGCATTCCGAGTCCACTAATTAAAAACTTGATTGACGAATATTTCACTTCAATACATAATTAGGAAACAAACACAGTACACTTTTTCGAATTAATTCATTAATGCAATTTTCTAATCAATTCAGGTTAAACATGATCAAAAAAGAATCAAGTATTAAACTGTTTTTTCAACAAAATGAAAAACTATACAAGGAACTTTTATTGAAATTTCCGGAAGCAGTTCTTCTTTTTGATTCAACTGGTTCAGTTTTTTTTGCAAATTCAAGACTTTCCGGGATTTTAGGTTTCGATTGCGAATCAGAAATTACAGATATCAGCATTTTCAACCTTTTAGACGAAAACAGATATACAGATTTTCAATTCTTTGTTTCAGACTGCAATAGCAATAAAACTATTAACAGATTTGAAACTGTAATGATAAAGAAAAACGGCACTGCATTTTTTGCAGAGCTCAATATGTCAAAACTGGAATTTGAGCAAAAGACTGTTTTTATGTGTATTATCAGAGATATTTCTGAAGCAACCGAAGCCAGGGACAGCACCACTTTAAATTTAACTAAAACTGAACATCCTGCCGGCAAACCAGCACATGACTTCAATAACTTAATCGGGGTAATAACCGGCTATGCAGATATTATAAGTCAAAAATACAAACACGACCCCAAACTTCGGAAGTATTCCCAAATGATTATTTCAGCAGCAACCAAGATATCAAAACATGTTGAAAAACTATTCTCTATGGAATCGGCCGTGAAACCTGTTACTGACTCTGAAATCAAAACAGAACAACCTGTTAAAAAGATAAAAACCGGTATTCTTGTTGTTGATGATGAAAGTTTTATGCGTGATGCGATCAAAGAGATGCTTTCATGGACAGGTTACAGGGTAATGACCTGCACTGACGGGAAAAATGCGGTAGAACTGTTCAAATCCAGCCATAATGAGATTGATCTTGTTATAATAGACATGATTATGCCGGAAATGAACGGAATAGAATGTTATAAACTGCTTAGAGAAATTAAAAAAGATGTCCGGGTATTACTTTCAACTGGATACAGAATAGAAAAAGAGCAGCAGAAAATCTTCAGCGAAGGTATTGCAGGAATAATACATAAACCTTTTGTTTCGGAACAACTTGAAAAAGCTGTTTTATCAGCACTCAATAAATACTGATATTCATGATATTCCAATAACAGGTATTGACATCACCCATTACTATCTATTATCATACTTAATTTAATTACATTAATTTTCCAAATTAAGGAGATTTATGATCAAATTAAATGAAAACTATCTTAAGCTAAAATCATCTTACCTTTTTTCGGACATTTCCAGAAAAGTTGCTGCTTTTCAAAAAGAAAATCCGGAAACAGATATTATTCGCCTAGGTATTGGAGATGTCACACGTGCATTGCCGCAAGCATGTATTGATGCATTTCATCGCGCAGTCGACGAGTTATCTGCCGAATCTTCATTCAGGGGATATGGTCCGGAAAAAGGATATGAATTCCTAAGGAAATGTATTGCGGAAAATGATTTTCAAACTCGAAATGCAGATATCAGCGCTGATGAAATATTTGTCAGTGATGGTGCCAAATGTGATACCGGTAATTTTCAGGAGCTCTTTGCTGCGGATATCAATATAGCTGTTCCAGATCCGGTTTATCCTGTATATGTCGACACAAATGTCATGTCTGGTCGTACATCAACATTTGAAAACGGAAGATATGGTGGTATTCACTATCTCGATTGCACTGAAAATAACGGCTTTGTCCCTTCAGTACCGGATAAAAAAGTAGATTTGATCTATCTGTGTTTTCCAAATAATCCTACCGGTGCAATCGCTACAAGAGAACAGTTAAGCGAATGGGTAGAATATGCACGAAAAGAAAAAGCGTTAATACTGTATGATGCTGCTTATGTTGCTTTTATTCGTGATCCGTCAATTCCTCAAAGTATTTATGAAATTGAAGGTGCAAAGGATGTTGCTGTTGAATTCAGAAGTTTTTCAAAAACAGCCGGATTTACAGGTACCAGATGTGCCTATACTGTTGTTCCAGAAACATGCATGATTTATGATAGTGAAGGTAACAAACACTCTCTTCATGACCTGTGGAACCGGCGTCAATCGACTAAATTTAACGGTGTTTCATATCCTGTTCAAAGAGCTGCTGAAGCTGCATATTCTGAAGAAGGTCAAGAACAGGTTCGTGAATTAACTGATTATTACCTCGAAAATGCTGCATTAATACTGGACAAAATGACCCAACTGGGGTATTGCTGTACAGGTGGAACCAATTCACCTTATATCTGGATTAACAGTAAATCTGATTCATGGAAATTCTTCGATCTTTTATTAAATAAAGCTGGTGTTGTGTGTACTCCCGGAGTCGGTTTTGGAAAATGCGGTGAAGGATATATAAGAATCAGCTCTTTCAATATGAAAGAGAAGGTACAACAAGCTCTTGAAAGAATTTCAACCGCACTTTAAAGACTCAGTTAAGTGTTAAAGATGAGGAACGATATTTAATACCTTATCCAGATTTGTAAGCTCAAAAAGCCGGTTTAAATAAGAATTCCGATCGGGATTGGTGTTGCATATTACCAATTCCCGATTCTCTTTCTGCATCAGGGTATGATAATAAACTATTGTACCTAACCCATGGCTGTCTATAAAATTTGCACAGCTTACGTCCAGTATAACCCTGCTGTATTTTTTCTTATAAAGCTGGTCGATTCTCCTCTGAAATTTTTTAACATCAGCATCAATTATACGGCCAGTCAGTTCCATCATCGGAACACCATCATTCATCCTGACTACTATTTGCAAAGCAATTGAATCTGTGGTACTCATCTAATTGCCCCCCCTTCTTAATTAATAGTCGATATCTACAATATTATGATTATAAAAATAAAAAGTCAACTGTCTGTGATTATTAAGTATGGAATACAAGCTGCTCAAAACTATTCAGTAAACAAATACAGGTTCCCCGACTCTATTATAGAGCAAAATTGGTAAAAAAGCCGATTAAATCATTTTATAAAACCTGCTGGTCGAAACTGCTTACAAATCGAACCTTCTGACAAAATCAGCAGGTTCACTGTCTTTGGCTGAAAATGCTGTTATTTGCAATTCAATGCCTGTTAAGTTCCGAATTGATGATACTGCATAACAGACTAATATCAGTGCAGATAAAAACTGGTAATTATTATCTGGACAACAATTATATTTTTACATTCATGGAGAGTTAATTTTGTAGAGTAATAATCGTAATATTCGGAACCATTTTACATGCAGAAGCCCTTAAATTATAAAATTCAGAGGTATTAACCCTTGAACTGTTGAGTATAAAAACAGCTTTTTTAAGAGATGATACTAAATTTTTTACAGGGCTTTCAAAACTGATTTATACCGGTTCCCAGTCAAACCTTTATCTCAATTGAATCAGCAAAAGATGAGATCAGTATGATTATTTATAATATTCATCCGGACAATCCACAGAAACGTTTTATCGATTCAGCAGTGCGTATCTTGAAAATGGAAAACGGCATTGCAGTATACCCTACCGATACCGTGTATGGTATTGGTTCTGCAATCAGTA
>JAAYEB010000020.1 GCA_012728995.1 Fibrobacter sp.
TCAATAAACTGCCGTCGTTTATAAGGCCATTCTCTCTTGGAGCTAACTTAAAAATTGCAACGTGCAGGGTTAATGGTTCTGATACCGGTTCTGTAAGTGGAAGTTCATTTGGCGCCGGTATTGACATTGGACTTCTCTGGGAATTATCTGAAAATATCAGGTATGGCCTGTTATTAAGAGATATACCTGTAATTAACAGATGGAAAAATGTAACAACAGGATACAGCTATTTTGAAAACAATGCTGCGACATTAAATATGGGTGGAGCTTTTTATGCAGGGTATTCAACTGTTCTGGTTGCTGAAGGGCAGATTCCGCTTTATAAGGATCAGGTATTCAAAATGGCCGGAGGTATAGAGCAGGAGTTGTTTAAAGTATTGGTAATCAGGGCAGGAATGCAAAAAGAGATTATGGAATCGGAAAATACTCCATGGAAAATTACTGGCGGGATCGGTTTTAACATTAAAAATATTGCAGTTGATGGTTCTTATGAGTATAATACACTTGAAGTGTTTGATGTAGTAAATATTTCGGTGCGCTACAGTTTCTGAAAGTATTTACAAATCAATAATAAGCAGCGTGATGTCATCGGAGGGCTCACAGTTGTTACAGAACTTGTTTTGATCAGATAAAATCAGTTCAACAGCATCGGAAGGATTTTCAGAAGCTGATTCTGAAATCATTTTTACAAGCCTTTCAACTCCATAAAGTTCATCGATTTCATTTTTTGATTCGGTCAGGCCATCTGTATACAGTACTAATCTGGTTTTACCCACTTCATACTCTAGAACAGATTCATTGAGCATCAAATCTTCAAAAATTCCCAAAAAAAGTCCATCTGCCTTTAGTAATCTGTATTTACCAGTGTGACGTTCAAAGATTATAACAGGGCAATGACCTGCAGAAGTGTATCGGAACTGATGTGTTTTTGTATCCAGTAGTGCATAAAAAACGGTTACAAAGTTACCGGTTTTAATTTCTGAGAGGAAGGTTTTGTTAATCTGGTTGAGTGTTTCGGCTGGAGAGTAGTTATTTGCATACGTTTTAAGAAGGATTTTTGCCATTGACATAATTAGTGCGGATGCAATACCGTGTCCGGAAACATCGGCAACAACAATCCCGAAAATATCAGGAGCTATCTGAAACACATCGTAATAATCACCACCTACAGCATCTGCAGAGAGATAGCGGGCGCCTATATTGAATTTTGATATTTTATTGAGATCCTGTGGCAGAAGGCCTTGTTGAATGGACTGGGCATGATCAAGATCATTATTGATTTTGGTTTGTGCGATTTCAAGATCTGAATTTACGATTTTAAGCTGTTTGTTTGCCTGTTGCAGCATCACGTTGGTTTCATCAAGGGTCTTGAAAATTCTGAAGTTTTCGATAATAATTCCGGCGAGATTGATAACAGCAGTAAGAACCGTTATGTCGTCACTGGTGATCGGTTCTTGTCTCTGGTATCTATCCATCCAGACTACACCTTCAACTTTGAAACACTGACATGAGATACATGAAGATCTGTGGTCGTTTTCATTTGCAGAAGTGTTCATCCGGGAACTTCCGGGTATACTCCAGCAATATGGATTAAAACTTTCATGTGCGGGACAGGTTGCCAAAGAACAGTTTTTAACTTCCCAGCATTTCCTGTTGACTTTATTTATAAGGGGAATAACCAGGTAGGATGGTGAAGAGAGTTCTTTTGAGAAGAGATCATCTTTGTCTGGTTCTTCAACCAGAATATGTCGATTCAGAAAAAGGGCGTCGGTGATTTCACCGCCTTCAAACCCTAAAGGGATTGAAAGATAATTGAGATCCATTGTTCCGAACCCGACAAATGCATCAGGTTTCAGTCTGAAGTTTTTCTGATCAATTTTAAACAGAATAACACGGTCAAACTCGATAATTTCCTGAATAGCCAGTAGAATAGTTTTAATTATATTTTCCAGATCGGTGCATGAATGAAGAACTTTTGTGAGCTCATGGATTAACGAGCTGCTCATCAACTGTTTTTTTAACAGGTCATTTTGGGATTTAAGCTGCTTGATCTGTTGTTTCAAATCAGAAGTTCTGTTTTGAGGAAAATTCATAGTTCTCAAAATACATATACGCACGTGAAAAATGGAAAAGTTTTGCTAAATAAAGCCTTAAAAAACGGCTTCCTCTTGACTTTCAGACGTTTTGTGATCCATTTTTGTATACTCTTCAAAATGTAGAAACGTTTCAGATCGTATTCTATCTGATATTAAGTTCTGTTCATATAACGATACATATTTTTGTGTCTAATAAGGGAGGCCGATTTGAATATAAAGTATAACAAAAAGAAACAGGAATTAAAGGGAGATCCTCTGGTAGATGGAATAGTAAAGGCCAGGGAATATATCGCAAAAAACAGCAATCTGATTATAGGTTCGGTTGTTGTTCTGCTATTCTTGATCGTATTCTCCATCGTTTACAGTAATATGCGTTCTTCAAGTCAGCATAAAGCTCAGGAAGTTTTTGGTAATGCAATGCTTGCATATACTGATAAACAGTATGATGAAGCGATAGAGCAGTTTAAAATAGTTGTTACCAATTATGGGTCGACCTCACAATCCGTGCTCAGTTCTTATATGCTTGCCAACATACTTTTTGAACAGGGAAGATATGATGAAGCGATAACATGGTACGAGAGTGCTGTTTCAACGAAGAATTTTTCCGGTTTTGTAGGTGCTCAGGCTTTTGAGGGGTTAGCCTCGTGCTATGAAGCAAAAGGGGACAATTCATCTGCTGTTAAATATCTGGAAAAAGCTCTGAATGATGAACGGATATCTTACAGACACAGTGCAATCAGATGGAAAATTGCTCTTTTAAGTAAATCGGATACTTCTAAGGTGCGTCAGCTTTGTCAGGAAATAATAAATGATTCTTCTGCAACGGACTATCATCATAAAGCAGAAAACCTTCTGGCTATGATGAAAATGGAATCGGCAGGATAGATAGTTGCCCATATCGGGTGCACTCTCTATATTAAATTTCGACAGTCTCTGTGGGAAATTAATACTGCTTACATTGTTGCAGTTTAAAGTATATATATATAGTGAATTAAACTGAATGTTTTTTTTCGGAATCCACAGTCTTTGAAATTCTACACCGGTAGAAACAGATTACAGATTATTGTAATTATAGAGGCAACGTGTAGCGCATAATCATGTATATGTGCTTGATACCTGTTTTGGCGGGTTTATCTCCATCAAAAACAGTTTGTTGTTTTACGTGATTAATTGATTCAGATATTATTCAGATAAACTTTAAATTCAGGAGATATTTGTATGAAAATCCTTATTATGGATGATTCCAGCAGTAGAAGAGGGCAGGTCAGTGAAGCAGTAGAGAAACTTTCACATGAAGTAGTTACTTGCTCTACAACAAATGATTTTATTACCAACCTTGAAGAGGTTGAACCACAAATGGTTGTTGTTGATATGGATACCTGGAAAAAAGGAAAATCAATATACAACTACTTTCACATTGGCAAGAAACTTGAAAAGCTTCCTGTTATACTGTATAATGCTGAAGAGGATACATATTTCATACCTGAACGTACAAGAAATGAAAATGATCGTATCCTTCCGAAACCAACAGATATTGAGGCTATAATAGATTCGA
>JAAYEB010000186.1 GCA_012728995.1 Fibrobacter sp.
CAGAGTGGGCATTAAGAGGTGAACAGGTAATTCTTGTTCGTGAAGAGACGTCGCCTGAAGACGTTGATGGTATGCATAAATCTCAGGCAATCCTTACTTCAAAAGGTGGTATGACTTCTCATGCTGCTTTGGTTGCAAGGGGATGGGGTAAATGTTGTGTGGTAGGATGTTCTGATATCGAGGTCGGTAAAAACTCATTTAAAACAAAAAGTGGTGAGGTTATCAATGAAGGTGACTGGATTTCACTTAACGGGACCAAAGGGCTTGTTTATGCTGGAAAATTAGATCTCGTAGAGGTCGATCTTGATCACAATGAATCATACGGAACACTCATGAGGATGTGTGACAAGCTTAGAACTTTGAAAATCAGGACAAATGCTGATACTCCGGCAGATACAGAGAAAGCTATCAAATTTGGAGCTGAGGGGATTGGGCTTTTCCGTACAGAGCATATGTTTTATGGAGAGGGTAGTGAGGAACCGCTATTTTTGCTTCGTAAAATGATTATGAGTTCTTCCGTTGAGGATAGAAAAAAAGTACTGAAAAAACTTGCTGATTTTGTAAAAAAAGATATCAAGGCAACAATGGAGAAGCTCAATGGGAAACCGATAACAATCCGTTTACTTGATCCACCTCTTCATGAATTCGTCCCACACAGTGAAGACAAGCTGAAGGCAATGGCTGATGAACTCAAGATTAATATTGATGAAGTGAGGAAACGTGGAGAAGGGTTGAAAGAAAATAACCCGATGCTTGGTCATAGGGGAGTAAGGCTGGGTATAACATATCCTGAAATATCAGAAATGCAGATTCGTGCGATTCTTGAGGCTGCCGGTGAACTCATAAAAGAAAAAAAGAAAGCATATCCTGAGATCATGATTCCGGTTACCTGTGTTGATAAAGAACTTGAAAACCAGAAACAAATAGTTGACAATGTCTATTCGGAAGTCAGAGAAAAACTTGGAGTCAAAAAATTTCCTTTTCTGTTTGGAACAATGATTGAAATTCCACGTGCAGCTTTAACAGCCGACAAGATGGCCAGGCAGGCTCAATTCTTTTCGTTTGGTACAAATGACCTGACCCAGATGGGATTTGGTTTCTCAAGAGATGATATCGGAAGCTTTCTGCCAGACTATCTAAGTTCAAAAATTCTTCCTGAGGATCCTTTCCAGACAATAGATCAGGATGGAATCGGTGAGTTGATAAAGGTTGGAATCGAGCGGGGAAGATCTGTAAAATCGGATCTGAAAATTGGAATTTGTGGTGAACATGGTGGTGATGCTGAATCTGTAAAATTTTGCCATCGTATTGGAATGAACTATGTTTCCTGTTCACCTTTCCGTATTCCGATTGCGCGTCTTGCTGCTGCTCAGGCTGTTGCTCAGGAAAAACTGCAAGAGCAGGCTAAAAGTGAAAAACCTGAAGGTGTAAAAAAGGTTAAAAAAACAACTGCGAAAAAGAAGCAGATTTCTATCCCTAAAGCTGCAAAAACTGTTAAGAAAAAAATAGTTAAGAAGAAAATTGTTAAGAAAAAAATAGCGAAAAAGAAACGGTGAATAAAATTGTACAAACGGATCAGTGTTTGTAGAGACGGCAGGCCTGAGGTCTCTACAACGCGGGTCCTCAATTTTTTTTGCATCGTTTTACGGATTCGATAATTTAAATGTCGCTTCTTTGGTATAACAGGCACCCTCTTTACGTAAAATGCTCGAATAAAGACAAAATTCATTTATGTAAAAAGGCTCAGACTGGAAAAGACTGTAATTTGTCAGATAGTCTATGACTCTATTTACAGGAGAGTTATTCAGGCGTGATATGGTTACATGTGGATGAAACCGCCTTTTGTCAGGACTTATTCCGGCTGATATGAGCAAACGTTCTATTTTTCCCTGAAGAGCTGTAACGTTTTTTTGATCATTTATTCCTATCCATAAAATACGGGGTTCTCGACGGGGTGGAAAATAACCACATCCTTTTAATGCTATACAAAATGGCGGGAATGATATCGTATTAAGAGCAAAAATGATTTTTTCTTCAGTAACAGCATCTGGTTCTCCTAAAAACCTAAGAGTAATGTGAAGTTGATCTTCTTTTACCCATTTTGCTCCCGGTATAGCCAAATATGTTGAAACTATATCATCCTTGATTCGTTGTGGAATATCTACTGCTATGAATAATCGGGCCATAAGATC
>JAAYEB010000187.1 GCA_012728995.1 Fibrobacter sp.
AGAGACCCGGAAGCTTTATTGGCAACCATCCGGCATATTTATCTTCAAGCGGTTGTTTTGTTGCTGCCTGTGATTCGGCACTGTTTGTATTACAGTTAAAAAATGTCAATAGTAAACTTGCAAAAACGACTTTTTTTATTAATAACATGATACCCCCATATTAACTTTTAAAGCAGGGGTAAATTACCCCTGCTTTGGTTCTATATAAATATATATTATATTATGTTAGCAAGTCTTTTTAGAAATTGTGGAAAAGAATCCCGAATTGACGGTTCAAATGAAGATTAATGTTTGATAAATAACAACCCGTATCGGCTTATGTGCCCGGAGTAACAGTGTTTAAAATTTAATCCCAGAAACTTTTAATTTTACTTTTTATATCTGTCTCCAGTGGAGTTTCTGTCGAATTGAATCCAGGATCTGTTTCCTGATCCAGTTTGTTAAAAGTTACATTATCCATTGTCTTGAGTACTTCAGGAGTAAAAAACCGGCTGCATTGTGAATAAACATGGCGGTCTGAAAATCCCTGTGGCCGGGAGTAAAAACGTAACGGCCAGGTAATATAAAGGTAATTACGTGCACGGGTCATTGCAACATAGGCTAAACGCAGTTCTTCTTCAATTTCCTTTTCTGAACCAGTAGACATATCTGAAGGAATACATCCATCTGCAGCATGAATAAGATAAACAGAATCATATTCGCATCCTTTTGCAGAATGGATGGTAGATAAAACAAGAAAGTCATCATCTTTTTTCGACAGGCCAGCGAAATCACTTGTTGATGAAGGTGGGTCGAGAACAAGATCTGTAAGAAACTGTGATAAAGTCTTGTAAGCCTTGCCAAGTTCTACCAGATGTTCGATATCGTGAAGTCTGGGCTGAGAATTCTCATAATTGTTCTCAAGAAGTGGTTTGTAAAAAGACTGCACCATACTCAAAAGGTTGCTTAAAGTCGTAATGCTGCTTTTTTCCATGTCAATAAAAAGTTTTCTTAACCTTAAAAGTTCAAGCCGTATCAATTTTGATACATGGGCGGATTGAAAAGAGTCAAGATTAAAATTATTGTTCTGAAGATGACTGAAAACCGATGATGCAGTTGCAGGACCTACACCTTCAATCAATTGCATGATACGAAACCAGGCCATTTCATCTTTTCGGTTCACAAGAATCCGGATAATTCCTAAAAAATCTTTCACATGTGCTGCTTCAAGAAATTTCAGTCCTCCATATTTACGGAAAGGGATTTCCTTTTTCATAAGCGCAATCTCAAGTGCAGCACTATGGGAGCCCGCCCTGAAAAGAACAGCCTGATCACTGAGTTTTACTCCTTCCTCGTAATGCTTGAGGACAAGTTCAATTACTTTGTCCGATTCATCATTTTCATCTTTGCATGTAATAAGCTTTGGAAGATCATCTCCATCACGAACAGAAAAAAGTTCTTTGGAGTATCGCTCTTTGGCCTGTTTTATAAGATTATTGGTTGTTTTGAGTATTGGCTCTTTTGATCTGTAGTTCTGTTCAAGAATTATTATTTTCGTATCGGGATAGAGTTTTGGGAAATCCAGTATGTTTCTCACTGTTGCAGCGCGAAAACTGTATATACTCTGTGCGTCATCACCTACAACCATTATATTCTTGTTGGTTTTGCGCATATTTAGCAGGATATCTGCCTGAAGTTTATTTGTGTCCTGGTATTCATCAACCAATATATGGTCAAACCTGTTTTCTATTGATTCTGACACAGTCTTGTCTTCAAGAATATGGTACCAGTAAAACAAAAGATCATCATAGTCAAGAATGTTCTGTTTTTGCTTCTGGACAACATATTCTTTATAAACCTCTTTAAGTTCATTTTTCCAGCTTGCACACCAGGGAAACAGATTTTTAATAATGGTATCGAGATCTTCACCTGAATTCATCCTTCGGGAATAGATCGACAGGAGAGTCGATTTTCTTGGAAACCGTTTTTTCTGTTTTCCGATTTTTTTGTGACGGATAACATCGAGCAGATCCTGTGCATCACCCTGGTCCATAATCGTGAAATCAGGAGAAAGTCCGATCGCTTTGCTGTAAATTCTCAGAAGGCGGTTGGC
>JAAYEB010000188.1 GCA_012728995.1 Fibrobacter sp.
ACACGAATGGCATTTGTAAAACTTCGCTTTGGACATCCATCATACAAACCATAAATATCCGGACATTTGTCTACACTGTCCAGAAACCCGTCTCCATCACGATCAGAAAACTGGGTCAAATTCATCAAACAGTCTGTTATTGAATCCGGAAAAACTTTTATACTTTTTTTGAGATCTCTATACCCCCAGCGTTGAGCAGAAACAATATATTCACCCGCTTTAAGTTTTATCGTCTGTTCACCTGTTTGACATTTACTGTTTTCTAAACACACTTTTGCATCCGGAGGATGAACACTTACACGCAACATTCCATATCTGGGTTTAAACTGATAATCAAAATACTGAACCCTGTTCTGGAGTACATTTACAACAGTATCAATTGATTCATAATATAAACCACCATCCCACCTGAGACGATGTTCTCCCGGGCAAAGGCGCATTTTTGTCGAAACTGCTTTTTTATAGTCAATTAAATATGGTGCTGTCAATGGCGGTTCGGGGAGAATCAGAAGCCCATATTGTACATCTCCGGTGATGTAAACAGTATCCATATCGGAAATCAATTGAAACGTTGCATTTACAATACTATCTTTTACAATTCTGACTGATTTCTGGTTAAAATGATAATTTGAAAGATGTAATTCTATCGTATAAATACCAGATAGAAGTCCATTTAGTGTACACGGTGTTACTCTGTGCATGTTTTTTCCATTAACAAAAACGTTTGCACCCGGGGGGTCTGAAGTAATATTCAGGCTTCCGGTTGGAAGAGTATCTGATCCTGTCAGCAAAGACCATCTGCCATTTCTCAGGTAATAAATTTTAGAAAAGTTCCTGATATATATCCTGTCATTATCAAAAAACACAACGTCTTCATCATTACCCGGTTTATCTGAAGGCAAACGATACAAACGATATTTTATTATATCTTCAAGCTGAGCCCAGTCCGGCATAGGGAAAACATAAACGGGCAAAAATCCGTCTTTCAAATTAACAGTATCCAGTACACCTTTATAAAGACCATACCTGTTTTTTATTTTTTGACGCATGATTATCTGGCCCGGTTTCAGTACCGGTACAGTATCACAACTCTGAAGTATACTGTCATTTTCACTTCTTATTATATCGATTTTTTTAAGTTCAAGATCGGAACTGACCAGATGAAAAGAAGAAATAGAATAATCACTGTCACGATAAGACGCACTGAGGGATACAGCGTTTAAAGCAATTAAAAAAATAAAAAAAGCAGTTTTCACGATTTTGTCCCTGACTCATTTATTCTCTCTGTACTCAACTGTCCACAATTGTTTTAATTATTTATTAATTAAATTTGCCGCAATCTCAGCAACTTTAACTGATGGTTTATAAAAGCCCAAAGTTTTTCGAATACTTTCAAGCTCTTCGACTGTTCGAGTAAAATATGTGTCGTTATTTAAATATTCTCCAAGCCGATTTGCAATTTTTTCAGAATTTGCTTCGTATTGAATACACTCCGGGACGATTTTTTCTCCAGCAATAATATTCGGTAACCCAATATAAGAAATTTTTACCAGAGATTTGTATATATAATAAGAAATAAATGAAGTTTTGTATACTATTACCATCGGAATTCCATAAAGAGCTGTTTCCAGTGTCGCAGTGCCCGATGTTACCATGGCGATATCTGATCTGTACAACAATTCGTGCAACGGACCTGAAAACAATTCAAGATCTGTCTCACTTAAAACATTATTAAACATCGAATCCGGAAGTGTACGACATCGAGAAACGATACCCCTCAATGACGGGAACTTTAATTTCAGCTTTTTATAAGACTGGATCATTGGGTTAAGCATTTTTTCAACTTCCTGCTTTCTGCTCCCTGGAATTATCGCCAAAACCGGTTCACTTTTATTGATTTTTCCTTTTTTGTAGTCATTCGTCTCAAGAAGCGGATTACCAACAAAACTGACATTCTTTGTATATGGTTTAAAATAAGCAACCTCAAAAGGAAAAATACACGCAATATGAGCAGCATTCCTGGCTAATGTTTCTGCACGTTTTTTTTTCCAGGCCCAAACCATAGGAGCAATATACCACAATACTGGAATCCCCATTTTATTTGCAGCTTTCATCAAAAGCATATTGAATCCTGGGTAATCAACACATATAAGACAGTGTGGTCTTGAACGTTGCATCATTTTAATTAACTTATTTTTTGCATCAAGAAAAAAAGGTAAATGGGATACAACTTCCAGAAAACCCATCCGGTTAAATGGCTCGAAAGGGAAAACAGCCTCAAACCCCTCCTGTTTCATAAGAGGCCCACCAATACCCCAAATTTTTGATTCCGGAAAAACCGTTCGTAATTCCCGAACTACAGCAGAAGCATGTTGGTCACCTGAAGGTTCGCCAGCTACAATCAGAACTGATGGAAAAGACATAATGTATAATTAGCAGCTAAAAAAGATCTGATGAAAAGCTGCTCTCCTTTTTCATTTCTGTAATAAAATTCTTGTACTCGGGAAGTTTTGACCTGTCAATTACTAAAACTGCATCATTGGTTGTAACTACAACGGCATTCTCAATCCCTATTACAGCCAACGCCCTTGAAGATTGGTTTACAAGAATAGATTGTGAACAATCTCTTTCAAAAATTGATTCCCCTAACACTGTTGTACCAAAATCGTTTTTTCCTTTTATACGGCCAACAGATTCCCAAGATCCAATATCATCCCATTTAAAACTTCCCTCAACAACATTAACCCGTTTTGAATGTTCCATTATCCCATAATCAATAGACTGTTTTTCACAGGAATTATAAAACCAGTCGATTATATCCTGAGAAAAACCATTTTTTTCAACAGTTTTCAGCAATTTTGCCAAATCCGGCATATATTGATTGAACTCCTGAAGAATAGTAGAGGTTTTCCATAAGAAGATTCCACTATTCCACAGATAATCACCAGATTTTAGAAAATTTTCTGCCTTTTGCTGATCCGGCTTTTCTACAAATCGTTTAACCTTATAAACTGAAATTCCATTTCTGGTTTCAATTTTGTCTCCGGCCTGGATATACCCATACCCGGTTTCCGCTCTTGATGGTTTTATTCCGAAAACAGTAAGTGTATCGCTTTGGTCTGTTTGTTGAACTGCAAATTTAATCGTTTCAACGAAAGAATCAACTGGCTGAATATCATGATCTGCTGAAAGAATAACCATAACAGAATCACCATATTCTGCCTGTATTCCAGATGCAGCTAAAGCTATCGCAGGTGCAGTATTTTTACCAACAGGTTCTTTAATTATATCGTACCTGTAAGATGAAAGCACCGAATTCAGTTTACCAGCCAGTTTTTCACTTGTAATTACCAGTGGACGAATTCCTGGAGAACATATTGTATTTACTCTGATAAGAGTTTCTTCCAACATGGTTCTGTTGGAAATGATTTTAAGCAATTGCTTTGGTAAAGATGACCTGCTAAGAGGCCAGAAACGCTCTCCTATGCCCCCAGCCAGAATAACCGGAACTACATCCACAGATACGCCCCTTTCAGATCGGAATACCGAGTTTAACTTTCAGACTTTTAACTGTACTGTACGGAATACAAGGAACACCTATTTCAGATTTGTTATGATTGGAACTATGAAAATCTGAACCTCCAGTATTTACAAGATGATACTTTTTGGCAATACGTATGTAGTGTTTTTCAACACTTGCCGGGTGTTCCGAATGATATGCTTCAATACCCAATAAACCATCTTTTATGAATTCCGGTATTCTGTTGTCAACATTTGTTACACCCGGATGAGCAAGAACCGGTATTCCACCAGCATTTTTTATTAAATCAAAAACTTCTTTTGGATGCATTTTCAGTTTTTCAACATATGCGGGCAAACCATATCCGATATATTTATCAAAAGCTTCCTTAAAAGAATACACCAGCTCTTCTTTTAACATGGCAGCAGCTATATGTGGCCTGCCAATAGCACCAATACCAGCCACACTCAAAACTGTATCAAATCTTAAATCTATCCCCTGATTATTCAGATTCTGGACCATTTTCTGCGCCCTGACATATCTGGCCTCTTTCATCTCCCTTAGTTTTTTGCAGAAAGCAGGATTTTCAGTATCAATATAATACCCTAAAACATGGATGTCTGTACCATCTATTTCACTAGATAGCTCAACCCCAGGAATTACCTCAATACCTGTCTCAGAACCCAACTCTAAAGCCAGAGGATACGCATCCGTACAATCATGATCAGTTATGGATATTGCTTTAAGTCCTTTGAGATAAGCAATATCCATAACTTCTCTGACAGTACTGGTTCCATCAGAGTGTACAGTATGTATATGAAGATCTACATGTTTACGATTTAATGATGGTTGTAAAAGCATCCTTATTCAATTTATGATAAATTTAAATAAAACCAAACTTGGTAATATAACCAAATCTTGTTTCTAAGATCAAGTTTTTACTGATATTTTAACTAATCAGTTACGGTATTAATTTTGCTTTTATTGTAAAAATGTTAAAGTATATTATTTTTAATCTAAAGCAAAAGGCAGCCCATATATGAACAATTTAAAAAAAGAGAATGATCAGACATTCGAAGAAGGTCTTAAAGAGATTCTGTCATGTGAGGAAAATAAAAAAATTACACAAAAATCATCACCCGACTCTTTACCTGAAAAAGAGATGATCTTTTCGAATATAAAGGCCGAAAACACATCATCAAAAAACTATCTCTTTTTACGGATTATAGCAACACTGACAGTTTTAGGACTACTTACTCTTTTTGGGCTTCAAATTGCCTATAAATGAACAGAATTCACCAGCAATTTTCAAATTTGTTTTTAGCAGTTAATTAATTTAATTAACCTGAATCGAACCGGACTAATTAAGATAAGGACTGCAGTTGCAATTCGACAGAACGGTTTAATCCAGCTCACCAGGAATCAATCTTTAGAGCTATGCTGAGATAGAAACCAGGCTGTCGGATAATTTAACATGCAATTTTACTAATAATTTTTTGTATAGAAATCGTTATTACGAACCCGCTTCACCAAAAACCGTTTTCCTCTTTTGCCAGTTTTTTTCAACTTTTGTCAGAAATAATAAAAAGGGGAAATATATTGCTAAGACAATTAAATAAAAGAATATTCCACCACTATGATGAAGAAAACTATCTGTCAGAAAAGCTGTATCTATATACTCAGCCAACATGGTAATAGTAACTATTCTAATCGCATTTTTTAGAAGAGAAAATGGTATAACCAGTAAAAGCATACAGGTTTTTAACCAGTTGGTTTTCAGAAACATTTCCACTGCAACAGCTCCTGTAATAATTAGTGCCATTGTTGAACGTATTCCACTGCATTCCGGAGCTATTGAAATACTGATTTTATTTAAATGAAACTCAACACCTTCACGAACATACGCCTGCCCTAACAGAATATATAGACCATCAACCATAACAGCAGATCCCCACTGAAGAAACCATATAATACCATCCAAAACCATCTTTGGCATGGGTACTGCCAAAATCAAAATTATCAGTGGAAATAAAACCTTTTTAAATCCAGAACCTCCCCAGCATACAACAAACGCACCATAAATTGCAAAAACAGATCCTGCTGATTTGATGGCCAATGACAAAACCGGATCATTACTTTTTATGAAATTTGATAATAATGTAATTATGACTCCAATTGACAGTATACTAAAGCCTGAAATACCATGCCCGTTTTCATTTTTAAAGGAGTCTCTCGACCACCAGAGAAAATACCCGCTTACAATCGGAATCACACCAATGTGAGTATATGCACTGTTTTTTAAAACAAGCCCGATTAGATCTTTTAGCTCATTTCCGAAAAGAAGCAAAGAAATAACTGTCAAACTGAGAAACAGAATGATTTTACCACGATTTGTCTGTAATAATCTGTTATTCATAACCTTTTCCCGGGTGAAGTTTTGATATCAGTTTTCTTTTATGGTAGTTTCTTTATCCAGTGTAATAGAATGTTTTTTCAGCAAATCATAAATTGTAGGTCGGCTTACACCAGCAAATTTTGCTGCATCAGAGATATTAAAATTTACCTGACGTAAAACATTTATCAGAAACTCTCTCTCAAAAACATCACGTGCTTCTTTCAATGTCAAACCAGTTGCAGATGATGCGCTCAGCAATAGATCCTCTGATTCAATTATTTGATTCACACATGTTATTGCTGCACGACTAAGCTTGTTTTCCAGTTCTCTTACATTTCCAGGCCAGGAATAGTGTAAAAGTGCATTTTCGGCTCTCGAGCTTAATGATAATTTTTTTAAACCGAATTTTGTACGATATCGTTCTATTACAGAGTTTGCGATTAAAAGAATATCATTACCCCTGTCTCGTAAAGGCGGTACATCAATCTGAAATTCACTCAAGCGATAGAACAAATCATTTCTTAAACCCCTTTGCGAAGACTGATTAGTGATCTCTGGAACATTGGTAGCAGCAACAACTCTTACATCAACTTTACGAAGCTCCGTTCCTCCCAGGCGCTGAACTTTCTGATCTTCCAGGAATCTCAGAAGCCTTACCTGAAGATTTTTTGGCATTTCCCCAATCTCATCAAGCAACAATGTGCCCTCATGTGCGATCTCCAGTAATCCGGTTTTATCAGTATTTGCCCCTGTAAAAGCACCTTTAACATATCCGAACAACTCAGATTCGATAAGATTTTCCGGTATGGCACCACAATTAATTGGGACAAATGCACCATTACATCGTTTGCTGTGATAATGAACAGCCCGGGCACACAGATCTTTACCGGTACCACTTTCTCCGGTAATCAGTACATTCACATCTGTTTCTGCAATACGAGGTATCAGTTCAAAAATTCGCATCATAGGCTCACTTGCACCTATCATGAAAAAGTTGCTTTCGATCTGAAACTTTCCCTCATTTTTTGCGGACCTGATATCAATTTTTTCCAGCGATTTAATCCGTAATGCCCGCTCAACAACCACAAGCAGATTATCAATATCAACTGGTTTAACCAGATAATCAAAAGCTCCCCGCCTTACCGATTCCGGCCCCAGTAAATCAGATGTATTCGCTGTAATTACAACTATCTTTGTTGTTCTCTCTATTTCAATAATCGAATCTATCAATTCCAGACCTTTATCCGGGACATTATCGAGACCCATATCCAGCAGAACTATTTGTGGTTTATATTGTTCAACAAGTCTCATGCATTCATTGGAATCACCAGCCTCATAAACCGTATAATCTGAGGAAAATGCCCATTTCATCTGTTCTCGAAGACCATTATTGTCATCTACTATAAGCAATCTGTTCATGATAAGACCCTCAGGAAAAATTAAACATCTTTAGTCTGATCATTATTAGCAATTTTGATCAAATTTTACATGATTTTTCAGTTTATTACAACAAAATGCAAAAAAGGGTACCCCGTCCAACTTTTGATTCACAAATTACTTTCCCACCCATTTGTTCAACAAGTGTTTTACATTGATAAAGTCCTATACCTATCCCTTTATCTTTGGTTGTAGAAAAAGGTCTGAACAACTGATTTTTCAAAAAGTCTTCGTCCATTCCGCAACCATTATCTTCCACAGAAACAACAATCGAATAGGAAGAGAAAAAAGATTCCCTTCCGGGAAACCTTGACAATACCCAATCAGTTGAATTGCCAAGCAAAAAAGCCCTGATTTTCAGTTTACCTTTTTCCCCATGCATCGATTCGATTGCATTTACCAAAAGGTTTTTTATTGTATAATAAATTGCGCCTTCATCAACAACAACAAAAAGGCCCGGGCTGATATCTGTATCAAGCTCAATATCCGGCGAGTCATTCAAAGCAGAATCTTCAACAAGCCTCTTTACAACTAAACTGATATCCGTTTTGACCTTTTTTAGTCTGTCAATCCTGGGAGGCATTGACAGCTTTGAAACAAGACTATCAAGGTTTGCAGTACAACTCCGGAGAGATGATAGTAAACTTTCCTGAAAATCTGGGTTTGAAATGTTTTTTTGTGCATTTCTGACAAGTAACTTTAATGTTGCCACCTGGTTTTTTACATCATGTACAATAAATGAGGCCATATGAGAAAATGATTCAAACTGCTTTTGCTCAAGCCTTTCTCTGAGTATACGATGTCTGAAAAGGAAATCTGCAATAACAGAAGTATAAGCCTCAATCAGAGCAATATCTTCTGTATCATAACCATCTGATCCATCCCATTTTAATGCAAGGATAGCAAACAGTGAACTATAATGTAAAACCGGAGCTACATCAGTAATTTCAAGTTTGTTAAAATTCAGCTCGCTTTCGGTGTGTATATTCATTGAAGCGCTGTTTTTAAGCGACAGCAATCCAAAGTAATCCCCTTTTTTGTGTAATGTATCAATTATGGGACTACTGCTTCTTATCACAAGAGATCTGGGTAAATTTCTTTCTTTTGGAGTTAAAAGTTCGTAATTTCCATTCTGTTCATTAGCAATAAACAGATATGCGTGATCCGCATTGAGGCTTTTTCTAAGGTGCTCAAGCAGTTCTTCAAGAGTCTCCTCATAACCTTCGACACGACCAAGTATTCTGTGTAATGAAAAAAACTGTAAACGGTAATCGTATCTTGTTGAATAAAACCTCCTGTTAACAAGCTTTGCAATTCTTCGCCGCATCCTTGCAGATCCGGCCAGAATCGTACTTGCAAACAATACGGACATTCCTATCACCTTGAAATCAAAAGGTGAAAGTGTGACATTAAAACTCCTGAGAATTGAAAAAGTCAGCCCCACAGCAGTAAATAAAGCCCCAATAACAAGAAGGGAAAATGATGAATAAACTGCATCACGCGTAACTTTTATCTTCTCATTATTCATTCTGTATCTGACAAAACTCCAAAGTATTGCCAAAAGAGAAATGATATATATATATGCTGAATATTTAAACCAGGCAATAGAAACCCAGCCATATAGTAACCAGTTTGTCGAAAAAATCAGTTGATAACAAACTAATACAAGCGATCCGGCGAAACTTACCCATCCGAGCCTGCGCTGGTAAAGATGAGCATAACGGTAAATATTTTCCAGCATAAACAGGGAATATACAAGCACTAATATATGCAATATAAGCATAAATACAGATACATAATCCGGACAGTAAAAAAGCTCCTGGTTTTTTGAATAATTAAAAACTCCAGGCATTAAAGTAATAAAGGCAACAACTAGTGGTATCACCACTAAAACCGATCTGATTGAAAAAATCTTTTTCCAAAAATTTTTACCTGAACTTTTCTGCGGATCATCCAGCATTTGAAGCAACACTGCCTGCATTGGTGAAATCAGTAAAAAGTTAAGGGAAAGTACAGATCTCCAAATCTGATCCATTTCTGCAAAAAAAATTAAACCAGAAAATAAGAATCCTGCAAATGACAACATTATAACTGATAAAAATTGAATCATGCTGTTACATTCCCTGCAATACTTTAGCTATTATTAATATCTTCATTGGTTTTAATATCTCATAACCAGTTAATCTGACTTGCAATCCTTCTTTTTTAATAAAATGCAGTCATGCTTCAATATATATAATCAGGTGAATTGAGTGATTGATATTATAATATAATTACCCGCAAATTATATTGGAAAACTCTTTTTAGACATCCATTAATCGGTTCCATTCAGGTAAAATCTACTCTCAATAGTTTGAAATCGTTAATTTTGTATCATTATATAAATGGAGTATTTTATATATGAGAATTTAAAAATAGATGTTCAGGTATAAAAATGTACCTATTTAACCAGGTTTGTCCCAATACTTATAGATTTTTGCCATAAAGATGACCTTTTTCAATATATAACAATCACAAAGCCCCATTAAAATAATATCAAAGAACAACCCGGTTGGTTCATAAATGTATCAATAATATATCAATGTATTTTCTGGAAATATTATATTCAATTTGATATGATTAGCAATAAACCGCAAGTACAAAAATTAAACACCAGAGCGTTCAGGTTGATATGTAGTTAAACAGACAATTATGAATGATTCACCATTGTTGCCGGCAAGACATGAAAATTTTTCAGATTTACCTGATTCAATCTTTGTCAAGAATGAATTTGTTAAGTTTCTATATGCTGCCATGCATCTTCATCTGCCGGTAAATGAAGTACGGGAGTTCTGGGATAAACATTACCTTACAAACAATCCGAAATTTCAGAATCATGTTGATTTTTATAAATGGATCTGGTCAGATGAAGAATACTGCAACGCTGATTTTTTCCTTCAGGTTATAGAATCTATTGAACCCTATTTGAATTCAAAAGGATTCGAAGCACCTGTTTTTATTCGTAATGCCTTATATACTCTAAACAGGGGCCTTTTGTTTTCACCTAAATCGATGTTTAAATGGACCAGCCCATTTCTCGGAGATTTTTATTCCAATGAAGATCTTCGCTACCTTCTTCTCACACTTGTTGAATACTACAGCTCCATCCTTCTTCCGGGAATGCTTCATAAAATACTGACATTTTTCGATCACAAATCCGATAAAACAACTGAAGCTGTTATCCTCGGGACACGATTTCAGCAATTACCTGATAAATTTAATCCGCTTCCACCTTATGATTGTGAACTCTGGACTGCAACAATCATACAATGCATGCCAGCCGGAATATATTTACCACCTTATGAAAAAATATGTATGATTTCTGATATTCGTACTATACAAAAAATCGTTCCATATGCACAGTATCGCAACAATAACCTTTTAATTAACCAGAATAAATATGGGGAAAGATGCAGCTTTCACGATTTCTGTAAAAGGAAAAAACTTTTTGAGGAACTGCAGCAATATAATCTTCCAGACTTTACTATCACAGAAATCATTAAAGACTATTACTGTTCAAAACGTAAAAGGATTGTACTTCACAAAGAATGTATTTATGAGGCCCCTGTATACCTTTACAGTTATATTTTCAAGCGTTCTTCCAATAAACCTAAAGATTTCTTCTCATTTATTATTGATGGAACCATCAAGGAAAAAACCGATTCATGGATCAGCATTGAAAATAGACATAATGAACTCCTTGATACACTGAGCCCGCAAAAAATATTGTGTATATACCATTGTAGTGATGACAGTATTTCTGTTAACGGCAAACACCTGGTGAAATTCCTGCCAGCAAAAATCCTAAGATACATAATATCAAGATTTGTTAAAAACAATCAGATTGAATTCGAATATCGTGAATTTATCAAAAACCCTGAAATTCCTCTGGATACTATTTCTCCAAACATTGCTGTCAGAATACAACGTCTGTCCAACGTTTTGGAAAAATATTTTCCCCAATTTATTATAGAAAAAACTGCAAGAGGGAAATTTAGCATACATGTCAATTGCAAACTGGAATACATTGAGGAATAAAACTGTGAAGGCAACCCCTGTCTGTTTGATTTGTGCAAACAATTTCTTTTATAATTGTTAATTTATGTAGTCCAGGCCCTGCGTAATGTTATTTGACTATTCAGGCCAAAGTAAAATAAAATGAAGCTCCTTTGCCAACCTCACTTAATGCCCAGATTTTACCACCATGCCTCCGTATTACACGGCTTACTATTGACAAACCGACACCAGTTCCCTTGAATTCTCCTTCTGTATGTGCACGAATAAAAGGTTCGAATATCCTCCTTTCGTCTTTCATGTCGAATCCCGTTCCGTTATCTTTTATGAAGAATACCTCTTTACTATTTTTTATTTCTCTTCCGAATTCTATCCTGGCATCGTCCCGCTTTGATGTAAATTTCCATGCATTACGTACTAAATTTTCCAGTCCAATTTGGATGAGATGAGGATCTACAGAAGCATAAATATTTTCCTGAACAATTACGTCTACTTTTCTTTGTGGTTCTTCCCTTTTCAATTCCTTTAAACATTTAGATACAATAACCGACAGGTTAATATCATGCCTGACAAGTTCGTGCCTCCCTACTCTCGACAATTGTAACAAATCACTAATGAGCTTTTTCATTCTAAATATGCTGTCACCAATATGTCTTAAGTATTCCCGACCTGTATTATCAAACCTTTCTCCATAATCCTCAATCAGGTATTTGTGCAGGTTTTCCATTATAAATAGTGGATTTCTTAAATCATGTGAAACTGAATATGAAAAGGATTCCAGATCCTTGTTCGCGGTTTCAAGTTCAACCGCACGTATTTCTAATTCTTCATTTAACCTGCGAATATCATTTTCTGCTTTATGCCGATCTGTAATATCATGAATTATAGAAAACAATACTTTCCTGTTTTCAAAGTTTATAGGCGAGGTATAGACTTCAACCCATCTTACCTGCCCATCAGAAAGTCTGTGCTTGAATTTAAAATATTGCTTTCCAGCCACAGCTTCCCTCATTTCTGTTTTTAACTTCTCGGGTGACAAAACATTTATTTCATCCATTCTCTTTGCTTTTATTTCTTCCATTGAATACTTGTAAAATTGAAGCGCAGATTGATTCGCATCTAAAACGCAACTGTTTACAGGATCAATAAGCAACATAATTGCACGATTAAATTCAAACATACTTCTAAAACGG
>JAAYEB010000189.1 GCA_012728995.1 Fibrobacter sp.
CAGCAATTAAAACAGAAGAAAAAGAAATTGCAAAATTTATACCAAGAATATACCAAAGAATAAGGAAAAATGGGACGGACTATCTTTTTCCCTCTTTAAATAAAAGATTAAAAAAATAGTCCGTCCCTAAAAATGAAATGAAATGGATTATCGTAAATTTATTAACTCAGTTCGTTTCCTGTTTATTAGATATACTCCGGGAGCTTTCACTTTAGCCCGTTTGCCATTTTGATTACAGATTCTTCCAAGTAGATCTGAAGAAAAAGTATTTTTCTCAACCGTGCTGATTCCTTTTCTTTTTACTGCATTATTTATAGTAGCAGATTTTGTCCCAAGTCGGAAGCCGTCAATAATCGAAGCATAATATCCTACAGCAGTATCCATATCATCTGCAAATCCGATAGCATATATCTCATATCCGTAAATATCATTACTAGTATATCTCACATACTCCGCCCAACTATCCAAAGTCGTATCTGTTGAATAGAATTTGGCATATATATCCCCGGCCCATAAAGAATCATTTTGCTTTGCATCACTTGAATCATAATAAATCGTTACACCAAAAGGATCACTCAGTGCAACGCCATCAGGTGTCAAAGTACTCTGAACATTTATTATATATGACAAATAACTTGCCCTGGCCCATTCTTCTGGATCGTAAAATGAATTATCCACGCTTATATCGTAACACCGGATCGAAATTACAGAACTGTACGATCCTGTTGAATCGTAAAACTGATGGTGTGTTTCGGAAATTATCTCTCTTTTCCAGGTTTCGGGAATTTCAACCGAATACATTAAATCAACATCATTAACCAATTCTGAAACAGCAACTGAAGATAAAATTACTGTTATCATAAAAAAACAAGCAAATCTCATTTTGATTCCAGTCCTTTCAAACAATTCTTATCATAAATTATAAATATAAAATCAAAAATACTTACAAAAAAGGTGTTATCCCTGGTACAGTTTTTTTCAAAGGGTACCAAAGATAACAACTTTTTCTTATTTATTTGTCAGTTCCCATATTTAGCCTTGTTCTCACTGTTTATTTTTTCCTGAATCTGTTTCAGTTCAGCAGTTTTTTCTTGTAAACGAATTTGGATTTGTTCTCCTGTATTGGCTACCTGTAATGCAATTCGTGCAGAAACCTGCTCAAGTTGCTGTATTGCTGTCTGTAATTGCTGCTGTATTTTTGCCCGATTCTGTTCCATCATTTCACTCTTCTGTGCATCACTCATTCCTTTCATCTTTTTTTGAAACTCCTTAACCGCTTCCTGGGCTTTTACCAGTTCTCCGTCAGCTTGCTCAACAGCTTCATTAAGTTTCTGCTGAAGTTTTGCAGCAAGATCTTCCGCTCCGCCCTGCGTTCTCGGCTCTACCAGTTCCTGCGCCGATAAGCATATCGCACCTGCTAATAATACTGTAACCAGGCGTTTCATAAGGACCTCCTTTGAAAGGTTTGTAGTTGTTTTACATCCTCAGGAAACAACCAAAAGATATGCCAATACGTATAATACATTGTATATAAACAAGTTACAATTCAACTATCATTTTTTTCAAAATTCCGTTAGGGGTTATTTGACTACAACCTGAACCGATTAAATCGATTTAAGTCATTGATTTTGATAATTCTGTATTCATTATTCGTGTAATCTCCCACACACCCCAATTATCAGCTACATCATAGTGGATTAATCTTCAGAAATGATCTATTTTCAGAAACTGTTCCTTTAAATTATCCGAACAGTATAGAGCTACACAAATGAAAACTGAAAGAGAGTTCCTTTAAATGAAAAATGATGAAGCACTTAGGTATCATGAACAAGGACGTAAGGGAAAAATCGAAGTAATTGCCACAAAACCCTGCCGCACTCAGAATGATCTCTCACTTGCCTACACACCTGGCGTTGCACAACCATGCCGTGAAATTGAAAAAGATCCTGATGCAGCATTTCGCTACACAGCAAAAGGAAATCTCGTTGCAGTTATAAGTAACGGTACAGCTGTTCTTGGACTGGGTGATATCGGCCCGCTGGCCGGCAAACCTGTCATGGAAGGCAAGGGTGTACTTTTTAAACGATTTGCTGATATTGATGTTTTTGATCTTGAAATAGAATCAAAAAATCCACAGGAAATTGTTAATATTGTTAAAGCAATTGAACCCACTTTTGGTGGTATAAATCTCGAAGATATCAAGGCACCCGAGTGTTTCTTTATAGAGGAGGAACTGAAAAAACAGATGTCTATTCCGGTGTTTCATGATGATCAGCATGGAACAGCAATTATCTCCGGAGCAGCATTGCTGAATGCAGCACAAATCCAGGATAAAAAATTATCCGAAATGAAAGTCGTTTTCTCGGGAGCCGGGGCAGCAGCCATATCATGTGCCAATCACTATATCAGACTTGGCATAGAACCTTCAAACCTGCTAATGGTGGACAGTAAAGGGGTTGTATTTAAAGGCAGAACCGAAGGAATGAACAAATACAAAGAACCTTTCGCAATTGAAACGTCAAAGAGAACACTGGCCGATGCTTTTGAAGGTGCAGATCTTTTTGCCGGATTGAGTATGGGCGGTCTGGTTTCTCCCGACATGGTAAAATCCATGGCTGATCGTCCGATCATCCTTGCGATGGCAAATCCGGACCCGGAAATTGGCTATGATGAAGCCAAAGCGGTACGAAACGACCTTATTATGGCAACCGGACGTTCCGATTATCCAAATCAGGTGAATAATGTATTAGGGTTTCCTTTTATTTTCAGGGGAGCACTTGATGTCCGTGCTTCATGTATCAATGAAGAGATGAAAATTGCAGCAACACACGCATTGGCATCACTGGTTAAACAGGGCAACATACCTCAACAGGTACTGGATGGGTACCAAATCTCATCACTCTCTTTTGGACCGGATTACATTATCCCAAAGCCACTCGATCCAAGGGTTCTTGTTGAAGAAAGTATTGCTGTTGCAAAAGCTGCAATAGATACAGGAGTTGCCCGAATTCAAATTGATTTTAATGCCTACCGTGATCATCTTCAAAAACTTTCTGAAGAGCTGGGGAAATAAACGCATGCGAACCATTTCTTATGCAACTGTTGTTGGTGCTGTAAAAAAACTATGTATTCAGGCTGCGTGTAATCTTCCACCTGATGTAATACAGTCTCTTGAATATGCGGTTATAAAAGAACAGTCGCCTTCAGCAAAAATCATCCTCGACCAATGTATAAAAAATGCACAGATCGCCTCATCGGAACCGCTCCCTATTTGTCAGGATACCGGTTTCGCTGTTTTCTTTGTCTCGCTTGGATCAGAAATTTTTATTAAAGGTGGACAGATCACAGATGCAATCAATGAAGGAGTCTGTTGTGGTTATAAAGATGCCTATCTTAGAAAATCGATAGTTTCCGATCCCTTGTTTGAAAGAAAAAATACTCAGGATAATTCCCCGGCAATCACCCATATTAATATCGTTAGTGGTGACAAGCTTTCAATAACGCTTCTTCCCAAAGGTGGCGGTTCAGAAAATTTAAGTGCCCTTCGCATGTTTAAACCATCCGATGAAAAAAGCAGCATTATAGATTTTGTAGCTACAACAGTTGTAAATGGCGGCGGTAATCCCTGCCCGCCTGTTATTGTTGGAGTCGGAATCGGGGGCACTGCAGATAAAGCTTCATGCATTGCCAAAGAAGCCTTATTGAGACCAGCGGGAACTCCAAACCCTCATCCCGGATATGCAGAACTTGAAAATGAGATTCTTCAGAAAATTAATTCCTCAGGAGTAGGACCACAGGGACTTGGAGGCACAGTAAGCGCACTTGCTGTTCATATTGAGTATTTCCCGTGTCACATCGCATCATTACCAGTAGCAGTAAACCTTAACTGTCATGCTGCACGAAAAGCAACTATTGTACTGTAAAGGATTCACCATGCTTACAATGACTACTCCATTATCAGCCGAAGCAGTTTTGTCTTTGCGTGCTGGTACACAGATATTGTTAAACGGAACTGTATTTACAGCCCGAGATGCAGCGCATAAACGTCTTGTCAATGCAATTGAAAGTTCACAGAAGCTTCCGGTTGATCTTCGTGATCAGGTACTCTATTATACCGGTCCTACCCCCGCACCCCCGGGTAAAGTAATTGGAAGTGCCGGTCCGACTACCAGTTCCAGAATGGATTCCTTTACACCAAAACTGATTGAAACAACCGGTTTAAGAGGCATGATCGGCAAAGGTAATCGAAGCAAAGAAGTTGTTGAAGCCATTAAACAGTTCGGGGCTGTTTACTTTGCTGCTACTGGTGGAGCCGGTGCATTGCTTTCAAAATGTATCGTTACAGCAGAGGTAATTTGTTACGAAGACCTTGGACCTGAAGCCATCTATCGCCTGGAGTTTAAAGATTTTCCACTCACGGTAGCAATAGACTGCATGGGAAACAACCTTTACGAAAACACTCTTGTTTAATTGCTTCTAAATAATCTTTTTCCTTAAAAATCTCACAAACAACTATTTGGTCACCTGTTCCGATTCTTCATTTTGGTACATAAGCTCCGAATTTATCGGTGCTTCTTTTTGTATTCTTCAGAGTACCTGAATCTTCCGGAAAATGCTTTTGTTGCAAATCCTGCAGGTCTCAATCTTTCACCATAGAAATAATCGGTTATCACAACCCAAATACAGAACTCTTCCATTTTTGTATCTGCAGGTGGAAAGAGGCGGACTTGTGAAGATCCGATTTTTTTCTCGATAAAAAACTGTTTATTTTTATCCGCATTGGGTATTGATGAATTGTTTTTGTAAAACCATTCACTCATATACTTTTCTTCACCCCTTTGTCCGTTGCAGTTATATTCCATTCCGCTGTCACGAATCGAACCATCAATTGATACTGTCAGATAATAACTGCACCCTTCATGAATATCAATAATATTCATTCGGTTTTCGCTTAAAACAATAGTAGTATCCAAGCCTTTTTCTGACCCGGATCGCACTTTTCTTTGATCTATTATGTTAATCCGAACCTGATAAATTCCGGGATTTCTGTTAACCGTAATCATTCTGTTAAGGTATTTCAGTTTACGGTTGTACCTCACACTGAATATTGATTCAACTTCATGCACTCCATTTACTTCGACAAAAAAACGCATGTTTACGGTTAATGCCTGAAGAACAAATGTCAACAGTCTCCATGCATTTTCGGTACTGTCCCCAAACATTGAATAAACAATGGAATTGATCGCAACAGGATCGAATTGGCCCGAATTATCACAGAGCATTTCAAGAATATCGATTACCTCCAGCGGGCTTATGCTGTCCAATGCTTTGGTTGTATTTTTATCAAGCCCGGGTGGCATAAGTGAAGACATGGAAGCGATACCCCCAAATTGTTTGCGTATAATGTTTTCCGGTATTACAATGTCAAAATGCACTGTATCCCCTGTTAATCCATGAGACCTCCGATAGGAGCCGGGGACCATTAATTCAACTAAATTCAGCGAATCTATAAGAGAATCTTTTTCCAGGATTGTTCCATAAACGATTCCGGTAGAGACACTCCATTTTGCATTTGATATATTGTCACCTGCAAAAAATGCATCAACTCCGACATTATCTCCCGGAGCACCTTCAGCCAGTCCGTTATTATCATATACAAAAACTATATTCCGAACAGTTTCATCAATGCGTGCATACTGGGTAGGCAGTTCGTATCCGCATCGTGTAAAAAGAATGAAGACAATTGCTGTATATGTTAAGTGTTTCATACATCTCTCCTGTTGCCGGTTTTCAGAATTCGAAACGCACACCAAATGATGGTAAAAACGGAGTAGATATCTCATATTTTTCTGAATAATCGAAATTGTACATGATTATTTCGGGACTGCGGTATACAAGCCATGTAATGTTCTGAAGATCCAGGTACACAGACATCATCCAGTTGTCAAAGACGAATCTTTTGTCTATTCTTATATCAAGACCCAGAAAGGGTCTGTTTCTTTCCGAGTTTTTATTTCCATATTTTGGCAGATAAATCCGTCTGGTCGCATTATATACACTTCCTTCGACTGGAGAATATGGATTACCGGAAATGCATCTGAAACGGGTTCCAGCCTGCCATTCCTTTGGAAACCGGTAACTGAACATCATCTGAAGATTATGTGTCTGATCTTTATCATAAAGAACCCATTTTTTTTTGTTTTGATAATATCTTTGACTTCTCGAAAGTGAATATGTAGCCCACCAGAACACTTTTTCACTCTGATCATGTCTTACCATGAGTTCCATTCCGTACATTCGCCCTTTTCCGTCATCATAAACATTCCCCCCACTCAGCATCATCATCGGGTCATTGATCATCTCAAAATCAGGAACATCCCATTGTTGATTGTGATAAAGGTGAATATCTGCATAAATAAGGTCATTTATTTTCCATTCATAACCACACGTGATTTGACGAGCCTTGGTAGCAGGTGCAGAAGGATTTCCGAAATTTTTGTGCGTTGAAAGTCCAATCGGCTGCGGACTCTGATTGTAAGTACCCACAGAACCCTTTACAGTATGCCCATTACGAACTTCATAACGAGCACCAAATCTCAACGATGGTTCACCCGAAATACCTTTGTTATTGTTAATTTTACGATAGTCCCAGAATTCCGGTATTATTGAACCCCTGTAACCTAGTTCCGGATAATAATCATATCTCAATCCGGATGTTAAAAGTAATCCTGGTAAAGGGGAGTATTGAGTTTCAACATAAGGTGCAATGGTACCCGGAACTATGGATATTTTATCGTACATGAAAGTATTATAATTATCCGGAATAATCATATCCTGTTTGTATTTCTGGAAAAACAGCTCAACCCCTCCCGTAAAGCTTATATTGTCAAGTAAAGACCAGGCAGTTTCATTTCTGAGAGTAAACTGCCAGGTATTCATTTTCCACTTGGCAAATCCGAAAAATGATCCGTATCCGATTCCATGTACAACTGCAGCCCTTATTGAATTTTTCAGTTTTTCGGTAATCTCGTTATTCCATCCGCATACTACCATGTTAAATGCAATCATTTGCCTGATCTGATCTATCATTTCATCAACAGTACTGCTTCCTCCACTTATAGATGGAACAATCAGGTCCAGTTTATCCTTTGATCCCATAAGAGTAATAAAGATGTTTTGTGACCGATTGATCCCTATATCAGCTCTTACATTATAGTCGTAGTAATATGGAAGAATTGTGAATGGTAAATCTATTATATCCTTTCGAGTCATATAACCCAGTATATCACCGATATAGCTTCTGCGTGCCGAAGCCAGTATAGAACCATTTTCACCAACAGGCCCTTCAGCCAATAGCGTTATGTCAAGCGGATTTATATCGGCAAACCCCTGAACCCTTTTTTGATCTGCGCTTCTCCCTGTTATCTCGATTGCACCTGCAATAGAATTGCCATATTTGACACCAGCACCACCGGGATACAGATCGATACTGTGCAGGGCTTCAGAAGTTATAATCGATTTCAAGCCACCGAAATGATACAAAAGAGGTATCTGTATCCCATCAAGATAGAACCTTGAATCCCATGTCGGAGCCCCCCTGACCCGTACAGATCCTCCTCCAAACTCGGCTCTTCCTACTCCGGGAAGAGCCTGTACGACCTTGACAGCATCTCCGTTGAATCCTGGCATTTTTTTCATTTCTGCAGCTGATATGGTACGCCGAACGACTTCCCTGGTATCACTTTTTCCGTACACCACAATTTCTTCATCAGAATAATTAAGTTTTGTCAATCTATATATAACCTCGGCTGCTTTACCGGGAAAAATCGTATCAACTGTTTCGAAATTTTCATATCCGATCAAGGGAATTTTTATTTTCACGGGTCCGTTCGGAAGCGATTTAAAGGAAAATTTACCTGATGAATCGGTTCTGGTAACAATCGTGTTTTCAGCTTCAAGGTCCTGACATTCAAACATGCTTATTCGCTGTAAATAAATTTTTATCGGCAAAAGGAGTGATGCATCTGAATCGAGGTCCGGAAATGATATAAAAATTTCTGCATTTTTCACCGGCATTCTGGTCCCACGTTCTTTTATAACTCCCGAAAAATTCACGAATTCAGGAATCTTGTAATCAGAAAGATCATAGGCAAATGTAATAATGACTGAAACAGGTTTGCCTTCTGCAATCGCAGGTGAAAATACGAATTCACTGACAGCTACAACAACTGCTGCATCCACTTCAGGATGTAAACCTTTTATTAATCCGACACTGTCAACAGTACCGCGTTCATTAACAAGGATATCAACAATAACGGACCCGTTCAGATATTCCCAAAGTGAAAATGGAATTCTCGCACTTACAAATTTTCGAAGTACCGGATTTTTTTCAAGAAGAGATTGTTGTTCTAAAACTGTTTCGCTGGAAATCTTGAAATAGTTTTTTTCTTCTTTTTTTAAACGACTCGCAACAGAGGTTACCAGAATGAAAGAAAGCAAAGCAAAGCAAAGCCTGCCCATTTGCACCACCTGTCAAAATTCAGGTTTAGTTATTAAGCATTTCGAATCTGAACCGTATCATATACCAGACCGCAACAGGTTCTTCTGCAGTTCGGGCCGGTTCAAACTCTAA
>JAAYEB010000021.1 GCA_012728995.1 Fibrobacter sp.
GACCGGCCTGCTCCCCCTGTTCGGTTACCCTTACAAGAGAGGCCGTCTCTACATGTCAAATGAGCAATTAACATGGATAGACCCTTTCATCTATCAAGAGTGGCCAGTTCGACTGGCACACCAGAGTTCGCAGAGGAAAGACGCAGAGATGAAAACAATAAAAACAGGACCAGAGGATAAACGCTCCACATTTACAAGGTGAAAGGTCACATTAACCACTAATTAATAAAACCTGGATTCTTCTAAACACGAAGCGTTTACCCCTCTGCGTTTTTTGCGTTTTTAAACTCTCTATCTTGAATAACGGCAGGAATATTAAACTTTAAACTATATGGAAATAATAAAGAGCTTGAACGCATCCATGCGCATAAGACAACCGGTGAGAAAACGAGCTGCCAACAGGCCAAAACCTCATTTTAACTGTAAAGCACTGAGCACAGTGCATTACAGTTTCACTACAGCTGTTGGCCAGGCCGTAACTTGTAACTTGCTGCTTCTGGCTTGCAACTTGCAACTTTCGACTTGCGACTTTCTACGGCCTCGATAGCATTATTTGTGATGTGTAAACCCTGGAACTCCCGCTTTGAAGCTTCAGAAGATATTCACCAACCGCTATTCCGGAAAGATCCACATTTTTAAAACCATCACCACCACCGAATGTCAAATTCCTGACAAGGTTTCCTTTCAGATCAAATATATTCAGTGTATTTACATTGGAGTGCGCTCCCGGAAATTCTACTCTCAGTATGGATTTCTCCACCAAAAATCTCACATCAGTAACTTTCAGATTGTTTTCCTGAACAGGTATGGAATTGGTTTTTCCCAAAGAGTATTCTTTACAAAATGCCCAGATTTCCTCACTCGAATTAGTTCCGGCAGCAGCATCAAGAGAATACCAGTGGCCTTTTCCCTTGTTGGTAAGCAAAACAACGGCACAGTTGTCCTTCCCGGGCCCCCAATACTTTTTACTTGTCAGAGAATTAGCTTTATTTGCCGGGTAGGGATTAGTAATTTGTGCCGTAGCAGGACATTCATTATGTTTGCGCCAGGTTTCCATCACCCCCGCCACCCCGCTATATCCTACCACATCGTCGGCATCTCCATGGATGTGGATAATCGGCATCGGTCTTGAACTGGTTGCAGTATTATTAAAGAGATATCCGGAACATGGTGCAATAGCAGCAATCTTGTCTGCCATCTTGTTTGCAGCATGATAGCTCATCATGCCACCCATCGAGAAACCCGAGACGTAAACACGGTTACGATCAATTTTATACTTGCTGTACATCGAATCTATTATTGTTTTCAGAAAATTGATATCGTTATCTCCTGATATGTCCCAGGATTTATTGTTTCCGTTGGGAAATACTACAACAAATTTATGCTGATCAGCTATTGTTTCCCATTTTGATGCATTCTTCTGATATGCGGCATCCTGGTTCATGCCATGCATCTGGATTATCAGGGCAGGATTGGATAATCCGCTCGGTGCATAAACAATCATATTCCGTGTAGCTGAACCCACTTTTATATTGGTCTGTTGCGAAAAAGCACTGATACTGAGCAACAAGAGAAAAATCGGGAGATATTTTACAGCTTTCATCAGGTTTTAACCCTCCTTTATTCCGGTATATTTGAATCTTAAAACAAGACGGTTGTTCAATTAAATATTATAATGAACATTTTGCATTTTTGCAGATCATTTTTCCGCCCCTGGTCCCATGCTCAATATTCTGCGCCAGAAATTTATATTCAGGGGACCTCTTAAATATTCAGTTTTGAAGCGAAAGTCACCTCTGAGGTGAAACAGTGATTTAATACGTTAAGTCATAAAGTCACCTCCGGGGTGAAACTGTGACTTAATACGTTAAATCATAAAGTCACCTCTGAGGTGAAACTGTGACTTAACACATTAAATCAAATAGTCACCTCAGGGGTAAATCCTTCAATGAAGCTGTCAGGAATCGAAAGCTATAACCTTAAAGGATGCCTTCTGCATAAGAAATCGTCCAAAGGTTATGGCCAGCGGGTTCTCGATATTAAGGGCCTCCGCGGACCATTCATCGTGCGGATGGCAAGTCCGGAGAGGGTTTGGGAAAAGGGTTTTGTGGGGGTAAATTAGCGGTCTCATAACAGTCAGGATGAGTAAACTATGAAATTAAAACTTCTGATCAGGACAAAGTTTAAGGATTTTTATCTATTTCTGAGATCACAACCACACCGGGGAAGAAACGTTTACTGCCCGATTTGTGGTTTCCGGGCTTCAAAGTTCGGGTCATCTCCAAACGGTCTTAGAGAGAACGTAAAATGCCCGCGTTGCAGTTCACTTGAAAGACATCGAGCTCAATGGCTATTCGGCCTTTCAAAAGCAGTTCATTCGATAAAATCAAAAAACCTGCGTATTCTCCATTTCTCGCCTGAATTTTGTTTTTCCCGTGTTTTATTATCTTCAAGTTACTTTACAGCAGAACACTCAAAGAATTCCTGTTCAGATTATATAATTGACATTCAATATACAGGATTACCGGATTCATCTTTCGATATAATTATTTGTAATCACATTCTGGAGCATGTAGAAGATGACCGGAGGGCAATCAGAGAGCTCTATCGTTTGTTAAAACCTGAAGGGGTGGCATTTATACAGGTTCCAATGGATGTTGAATTGAAAAAAACTATTGAAGATCCTTCAGTAACCGACCCCAATGATCGAGAGAGACTGTTCGGGCAACCGGATCATCTGCGGATGTATGGATCGGATTTTCCAGAAAGACTATCGGATAATGGATTTAAGGTTGATTCTGTTTTTTTCTGGGAATCTATGGACCCGTTGGAAATAGCCAGATTATCTCTGTATGAAAAAGAACCTGTTTATATATGCAAAAAATAGTGTGTTCGAGCCAATACAAGTAATAAAAATGGAATAAGGTGCTTTTGGAAGAGGGTGTTCCCCAGTACAAGTAATAAAATAAGAAAAAGAGTTTCTGGAAGAGGGTGTCCCCTCTTTCGCTCCAGCCCGTCGAAGACGCCGGTCTTGCGCTATCCCCCTGTGTTGTCCACCAGTTT
Source organism: Fibrobacter sp. (assembly GCA_012728995.1). Taxonomy (GTDB): domain Bacteria; phylum Fibrobacterota; class Chitinivibrionia; order Chitinivibrionales; family Chitinispirillaceae; genus JAAYEB01. The sequence continues at coordinate 3,064 of JAAYEB010000021.1, forward strand.
TGAAGGCAGGTAACAGCATCACATTTGCAAACGCCTTTGCGGCCGCACCGGCGAACTGGTGGTAGATTAAAA
>JAAYEB010000190.1 GCA_012728995.1 Fibrobacter sp.
CCCGTTTAGAACATGAGAGTAAACCTGAAGACTGAATGAAGAGCCGTATGTGGGAAAGCTGCTTGTACGGTTCCGAGAGGGTTCGGGCAGGTAACTGCCCGTTCTACTCGACATATTAATATTTCGATTTTTTTAAAGCTGCCGCGGGGTCATGTCCGCTTGGCGAGCATGATAATCTTTTAAAAACATATAGTGCGTTCGGCCAACTAATGATTCTCTGTAAATTCATTATTTCTTATATAAAAGAATAATAAAGAGAGGTAATAAAAATTAATTTGTACGGGCTTTCGCGCCCGGACGACGCGATACTTTTTCCAGGTCAATCCTTCGGCTACGCTCAGGAACCGGTATCCAAAAGTGCCCTTAGTGGCCATGTTTCGCTTATCACCTGCATCGAAAAAGGCATAAAGTAAATAAGAATTTTATGACTTTAATCAGTGCGCGTCTTTTAAACTCTCCCGACGTGAAGTCGGGATCGAACAAAAAAGCCGCTTTTCTTTGGTGCAGGTGCTGCTCAACATAAAGGCCGCGGAGAACCTGTGTTTCTTAATCCACTGAAGTGGATAAAGTATAAAATTAATTATATAAAGATATTCCTGTTTATTTTCTTGTTATTCTTTAATGCCTTTGTAAAATGGAGCTATTCACACGTTTCCACACGCCCCCAAACCAAAAGTTGCAGAACTGAAAAGAACTACCGCGGGGGTCGTGTGCGCTCGGCGACCCAGATGATCTTAATTCCAAAATCCAAATATTTTTTATAAAGAGTAGTAGTCCAACGGGCAGAAAAGGAAAGAGTCGCTTAAACGAACCATGAGTAGATTTAAGCCATAATGTAAAATAAACTTTACGTTTTAATCGTATTGTTGTATATTAATTTCAATATACTGTATACAGAACTTGTATTTTTGAGAGATTACCATATCGGGGACACTATGAGTTTCAAAGGCTCTATAATCAAAACCAAGGCGAAAGAAGCCGGGTACACTCTTCTGCGATTATCGCAGGAATTGGGAGTATCCCGTCAGACGGTCAATGGATGGATTTCAGGGGCAGTTCCTCGTGGAAGCCATCTGGTGAAGTTGTGCTCCATTCTCAATATAAACCCGGGGAATTTTTTTGCCGAACCGACAGAAAATCTGCTATCTGTCCCTTTGCACCGGACTATCCGAAACAAACCGGTTTCGGCCACTATGCGCGATGCTTCGCAGGAATTGGCAGAGCAATACCTTAACCTGTTCCGGCAGGCCCCGACTGTAGAGATGCTGCCGGTAATTCGGGTGAAGAAGAAAACGGCTGAAAATGCCGCGATTATTGCGCACAAACTAAGGAAAATTTCCGAAATTGACGATGATAAACCTATGGATTACAAAAGCGCATTTCGCCTGCTTTCAAAACTTGGTATTTATACCATTTTCAGGGAATTTCCCGAAGAAATCAAAAAAAAATCCTATGCCTTTTATTCCCGCATTGTCGGTAACCGGGTCGTTTTCGTTAATATTGATATCTCTCCGCTCGACCTGATTTTCCAGCTTCTTCATGAGACGGTTCACGCAATCCGAGATGAAGAACCGAGCGAAATAAATATTGATGGAGAAGAAAAATTATGCGATAAAGTGGCTGAACTCACGCAGTTTCCCGATTACTACGTCAACAATGTTGCCCGATATATCACTGAATCCAATGAACCGGCTATAATTATCAACCGGATGAAAGAGGTTTCGCGGGATAACAGGCATTCTCTGTTCGGTATTTACTATCGATTGAAACACAAGGGTATGATACCTGAAGGGGTTAAGGTTGGCGGGGCGGCAACGAACTTGAAAACGACTGTACCGATATTGCGCAAGATACTCTTTTCGCACGAAGACTCCAGGAATTATGTGGATATGCTTTATGATCTGGCACCCAATTTCATGAAGCTTATTGAAACACAGGTGCCGTACTGTTCAGTCCGAAAATTCGGAGAGTGGCTTGGCCTTGACACCTCGATGGATGCGAAGACGGTGATGAATGAGATTTTACGCCGGAAAGCACAACGGTAAAGGTGTATGCCTGATGTTCATATTATGCGATACCTCTTCAATTCTTATGCTTCTGCGAATTGCTCCGGATATGTTTACCGATGAGCGATATGAATGCAGAACCATTCGAGAGGTTCATGATGAGATTGTCCGGACTACAAAGTTCAAGTCCAAATACCCATGGACACGGGAAATGAAGCACAAGGTCAAAACGGTTGTGCTGAGCAAAGAGCAGAAGCAAACGGAAACGATGTTTTTTGAGACTGTCCGAACATTGAATCGTCAAGGAGTCGTGAACCAGAAAACCGGACGGTTTATCGATTTAAGCCGGGAAGATATGAGGGTGATATCGCATGCTCTGACACTTGATTACAGAATTACTTCGGGCGATCGCGACCTTGTACAATTCGCTCTGCAGGAATTCAAAGAGGAATTTCGAGGCAATGTATCCCCTCTGGAAATAATCATTTACTGGCTCGAATCTGGTATTATTGAATGGGATGAAATGAAACAAATACGCCTGTCGGTATGGACGGAAGATAATGAGCATCCGCAACCAATGAAGGCAAAGAAGTATTTCAAGAAATTGACCGGTTTCAAGTACACAGGAACCTGATAAATATAGTGCACTGTTTCGCTTATCACCTGCACCGAAAAAGGAAATAATGGAAATAAGAATTTTATGATTTTAGTCAGTACGCAGCTTTTAAACTCTCCCGACGTGAAGTAGGGATCGAACAAAAAAGCTGCTTTCCTTTGGTGCAGGTGCTGCTCAACATAAAGGCCGCGGAGAACCAGTATTTCTTAATCCACTGAAGTGGATATCGATTAAGAAAATTATAAATATCAATAAGAAAATGTCTGATGCTGATTTACCTGATATGGATGGTTAAAATCATGATTGATTACTATCTGATTTATTTTTTCCGGTTTTCTTGTAAATCATAATTATTCACAGGTTACCACACGCCCCCAAACCGAAAGCTACAGTGCTGAAAATGAACTACCGCGGGGGTCGTGTGCGCTCGGCGACCCAGATAATCATTTAACAAAATTCTGTTTCGTATTTCGGTCAACCTGGCAATGAGCCATAATCAAGGAGGCAAGGAGGCCACCCGGAGCAAGATTGAACCGAATCACTCCGTAGTATTTGGGAGTTCATAAATGGACGTTTGAACCAAAACGAGTTTA
>JAAYEB010000191.1 GCA_012728995.1 Fibrobacter sp.
ACAAAAGGGGACGCAATACCCCATCTTCCCTTATTGGAAGAATACCTCGAAGCCCACGGTGCCCTGTACCACGCAAAATCCGCATAAAAACAGTTTCTGACTGATCATCAAGGGTATGGCCTGTTGCAACAAACTGATACCCGGAAGTTTCCTGAATAGACCTGAAAAAACAATAACGCTCTTTTCGGGCCCACTGTTCTATACCGGAATCGGTACAACTGCGCCCGCTTAGCCTTTTTATGAAAAAAGGAAGATTCAGGGACTGTGCGATTTCTCTTACAAACCGCTCATCCTCATCCGATTCTTCACCCCTTAAACCATGATTAACGTGGGCAACAGCAAGGTTTTTTATTTTGACCTGTTCCTTGAGATCGTGTAAGAGATAGATAAGTGCTACAGAATCACTTCCACCGCTTACAGCAACAACAATTGAAGATTCTGGAGATACATGGCGATTAAAGAACCGGATAACTTTTTCTTTTATATCTGCGGGGAGCATAAATATGTGTGGAGGAAAAAGAATAGCAGCGGAGGGAGTCGAACCCCCGACACGTGGATTATGATTCCACTGCTCTAACCAACTGAGCTACGCTGCCAGAATTATTAGTTTCTAAATATACGATTTTGATGAATTGAAATGCAACAGAATAAAATACGTATTACAGAACACAGTATATGTTTTTAAAGATTTTCCGAGGCCAAGGGCATTTTATGTTTTTTTTAAGAAATTTTCTGGATCGCCGAGCGCACACGATCCCAACAGTAACGATTGAAAGTTCGAAATAAGAAATACGAAACTCGAAACAGGAATAGAACTATAAATTGATATTGGGGCGTGTGGCACCCTGTGAATAGCTCCGGCTTACAGGACCTCTTCATTAAAGTTTCCACTTTCTTTGAACTTTTTCCTTTATACTTAGATATTATGTCTTGAGCTTCCGAAATATGCCGCCCTTTCGGTATAGAATGTTTATGTTTACACTAACTTACCCGGGCCTCTAATTCGTACAAAAACAAATTATTATTCTATAATAAATTAAAATAAAGAAAAACGCTTAATCCAATGTAATTACACACTTATTATTTATCAAAAAAAGGCAGCGAATTCGCTGCCTTCAAAGGTTTCTCAGAAATAATTTATATATACTTTATCTCAGCCTTCTTCTCCACCTTCTTCTACAGCAGACAAGAAGTTGGGAATCATCTTATTGATAGCATTTTCATCTGTGCCTTCAAGTACAGAATGAGTAATTTTTGATGCATCGTCAACCACTGTCTGGATACCCTGATCTTTTTCTACACCACCAATAGAACCACTTTTGACTGCTGCCGAATACGTCCCGGTTGTTGTACCATCATAGGTAAACCATTTGCTTGATGTAGGCGGCTCGAAAACGAGATCAGTCAATGCTCCAAGTTCATTAGTTTCTGACAATCGGGCCAGTTGAGCATTTTCATATGATGCCAGTACTGTAGGAGCTTCACTCCATTTTGCCTTGTCAGATGCTGAAGTAAATTTTGGAATTGCAAGTGCAGCAAGAATTCCGATAATAACAATAACAACCATCAATTCAATCAGTGTAAAACCTTTTTTGTTACGTAGCATAATTCTCCTCCTCGGGAATGATTAAAAAATAACAATTACTCTAACTCTGATTTACCCAAAATAATTATCTGCACTCCCCTCCTTTCCCGAGTACCATCCAGGATACTCATTTCTGAATTCCAGGATCTGTGTTAATTATACCTGCAACACGCACCTGATTTCAAGCAATTTAAAAAAACAGTTAAACTTTTTCCTTTTTGGCAGTAATATACATGTGCTCCACAGGAAATGATCCTGTTCGTATGATAGTATGGGTTGTCATGGTAATCACTTCCCACCCCTGCTCTCCGATCTTATTCAGATAATTGTATAAAGTTACATCGGTCCAGTTTTGCAAATGTTCACCATTTACATAATGAATTTTCCATGAGGCTTCCTTGGGAAGAACATGCCCGAATATTCCCTTGCCATATTTCTCTGCAATAATAAACTGATACTCCCATTTCCGCATAATTCCTCCAATGACCGCACGGAACTCTCAGGAATCGTTATTTTGCCTTAATTAGTCTGTATTAATCTGGCTTTAACGGCTTCCCGACAGCATACCCACCTGCAAGTTTGTCCAGCAGATATTTTCGTACATCAGGACTTTCACTCGTTTCGTACAGAAACGATAAAACCGAATGAGACGCTCTTCTGTCTCCGGTTTGATTGTAAAACATTGACGCAAGTGATGCAAGCTTTTTTACCGGAGCACCTTTTGCCTGAGCTGCAAGAGCAAAATAGTAAGCTGCCTGTTTTCGATCTCCATAATATTTATAATAGATCATACCAAGATAAAACGCCGGATTCCACCGTTTCTCCCCCAAATAAAATATCCCCCGCTCAAGTATAACCCGCGCAGCATCCGGATTTCTGCATAAATCCGGTATCATCAGGCCTGCAAACTCATATGCAGGATAAAAATATGGATTCAACCGGGTCACCATGTCTACCATGCTGATCAGATATTCAAAATTTTGATCTGTTATGTAATGATCACCAAAATAAAGAACAGACCTTATCCACAGATAGTTTGCAACTGTGGTTTCAAAACCCAGCAGAGCCGGTTTAATCAACAAATTTTTGGGTAAATAAGTTATGCTCTCTTTTTTCCATTCCAGGCCACGTATCCCTGTAAGCTTTGCCTGGATTGCAACTATTCCACTCATTAAACCAATGATCAGTATGATTAAAATCAGTTTCTTTCTCATAAGTCTTTTCGGGAAAAAACCATGGAAGACAGCAACAGTAAAAGTATTGTGTACAATACCCCGTAACAGAAAACACCTGTTACAAAATCAGGTGGAACAGGAAGATCATAAACTACTCTGCTTCTGATATTGAAATGTTCGAGATTGGGAAGCAAAAAATAGAAAAACTTTAAAACAGTCTGCCATATAACGCTTTCCTGCTGTTTAGTTCCAATGTCAACAAGATCATTCAGGTGGCCTGAAATGTAAAATCCAATTGTAAAAATTGCTGCAAGTGTGGGCGTTGTAAATGATGAAAAAAAGATTGCGGCCGAGACTATAACCGACATTTCTACTGCCAAGAGCACGACTGCATCCATTATTGAAATCTTGACATCAGCACCCATCAGTGTAATCGCAATAAAAAAGACCAGCGATATCAATGCAAAATTAAGCAGCAGTGTTGAAACCAGACCGAAAAATTTTCCAAATATAAACTGTTCCCGTGACACCGGTTTTGTCAGAATGCCATAAACTGTTTTTGTCGAGATTTCACTACCAAGCATTCCCGCACCAATAAAAACTGCCAAAAGAAGACCTGTAAGAGACATGGTTGCAAGACCAAAATCTGTCATCACCTGAGTTCGGGAAAAAACCGAAAGATCCCCAAAGGACATCGACAGAAAAAGTGCTGCTCCCGCAACAAGCAAAATATTATAAAGAACCTTGTTGCGAACTGTTTCCTTGAACGTATTTGAAGCAATTGTTAAAACAGTTTTCATAATTCATGCTCCACATACTGTTTTTGAGGATTATGATACAGAAGATCCTGAAGAGATTCTGATGTTGATTTTACTGAAACAAAAGATTTGCCTTTTGAAAACAACAAATGCTGTACAAGCTTATAATCTTTATCCTTTGGAACAAATACAATCGAATTATTATTTTTTTCAGTTACACTGCACCCAATTTCATTCAAGCTTTCCATTTCATCTTTAACAGTTCCAAAAACAACCATCTCCATCCCAAGGCGACCAGTGTCAAGCAGATCCATTACACCCCCATCATAAACCAGCTCACCTTTAGACAAAACAATCACATCATCACAAATTGCCTCAATATCATCAAGTACATGTGTACTGAAAAAAACTGTAACACCCTGTTTTTTTAATTCAGTAAAAATGGAACGAAACAATTTTCGTCCGGGTGGATCCATTCCACTCATCGGTTCATCCAGAACCATTGCATGCGGGTTTCCAAGAAGCGCCTGAGCCATATTGATCCGCTGCTGCATACCTTTCGACAATTCTTTTACTTTTACAGATTTTTTTTCAGCCATCTCTACGATATCAAGCACACGATCAATTTCTGAACCGATTCTTTTACCAGAAATTCCAAGAAGATTCGCTGCAAACCCCAGTGCCTCATTCACAGTCAGATGCCCATAAAAACAGGGTTGTTCAGAAAGATAGGAAACCCCTTGCCTGGACTGCGGATTAAAACTTTCAATTCCGTTAATTTTAACAGTTCCCGATGATTGACGAACCAGGCCGGTTATCATTTTGATAGTGGTTGTTTTTACGGCACCATTTGGTCCTACAAAACCAGTAACCCTGTTCTTTTTTACAGAAAACGTCAAATTTACCACTGCTGGTACTTTTCTGGCCCGTAATCCTTTTCTGTATGTTTTTGAAATATTTTTCAGTTCAATTACATTCATGTTTACTCTGCAAGCATCTCAAGATAAATTCAAAAAAATATCCAGTATTGTTTACTCCTCTTATCCAGACAAAAGCTAATCCTGATATATTGAGAAAACCTTCCTTACCACTGTAGAAGTAACCTTTCAGTTTCTGTTTCCTCATTATTGAACGGTTAATTACTATTCTCTTCAGTTTATTCCCGAACACATCAATCACCAGGTTATCTACAATACCTGTACTTTGAAAAATTACAGCCAGGCAATTGGAAATCTGTCCGGCCAAACCTGGACCAGCTTGCTTTTGTGTAAAGCTGCTACTCACACGGCTGTATCCCTGCGTGCAGTTGCAAATACCGGACATGTCATCAGATCTGATTATTAATAATACTATCAATCTGAACATTTAGCAATAATTAGATTTGCGAATCATTCTATTTAAGGCTATTTTTACATATTTTGGATCTGTTATGACATGGATAACGCTAAGTATAATTTCTGCATTTACTCTTGGATTATATGAGATTTCCAGAAAAGTTTCACTAAAATCGGCAGCACCCTTTGAAGTTCTTTTTCTATCGGTACTTGTATCCGGTCTTATCATGTTGCCAGGAATCTTTTTTACCACAAAAGTACCGCCTTTTGTGCACGGATGGATTTTTCTCAAATCTTTTATCATCTGTTTTTCCTGGGCCGGTGAATTTTTTGCCTTGAAAAAAACGCCTCTTTCATTTGCAGTAGCGGTTAGAAGCTGCGGTCCTCTGTTAACAATACTAATGGCACTTCTGTTTTTTAAAGAAACTCCCGAATTATCTCAGTGGGGAGGTATTTTATTAATCCTATCCGGATATGGGTACTTTGCAATTCTTGCCTTACGCAGTAACTCTCAAGACAAAACGGAAAATATTCAATTGCGTTTTATTCTTCTCATGTTTCTTTCTACCATTTTGGGTACTGTCAGTGGCGGAATAGACAGATACCTCCTGAAAACAGCCCAGACACCTCCAGAAACTCTGTTAATCTGGTTCTCAGTTTATTCTCTATCGATACTGATAATTCCTGCAACCGTATACTATTTTGTCAAAAAGAAAACAGCAGTTAATAACATGCAATGGTCCTGGATTATTCCACTGATCTCTATTTTTCTTCTAGTGTCCGACCGTATATATTTTGGAGCGTTGCATGACACAGAAAGTACTCTTGCGGTAACCGGTTCGTTAAGACGAGGTTCAATAATAATTTCAGTTATTGGAGGCGGTTTGCTGCTTAAAGAAAGGAATATCCGCGGGAAACTGGTTGCAGCCTGTTTTGTATTTGCGGGTCTGGTATTCCTTAAACTTTTTGGAGAATAAAATACTGGTTTCCGTTTATTTCACATTCCGAACTCAATAATCCCCAATCTGGAGATCTGAATCGATTCTGTATCCTATGTTTCCATGATTTCGATACCGGAAATGACCAGATAACAAGTGTCACCCGAGCGGGCATATTTTGAAACTGTTTTCGTGTATTAAAAGCCATTGATTATTTTCTGGTTATGTCTTCAAGAAAAAAACGGTCTCACTACTGCTCGAATCATCCGGAAATAAAAACCCGAATGCAATGTACCAAATGCGGAAAATGGATCTGCAGCGAATGTGCCTTAACCTATCAGAGTAATCATTACTGCATAAAAACCTGTATACCTTCCGAGATTTTAACCGTTTCACAGATGTTATCGACTGTCGGAAAAGAAGAAAAAAAATCAGATAAGAAATTCTGGCCAATAATTACCTGGTCTGCCGTGACATTTGCATTATGCAGCATAGTTTTTGGTGTCTGGACCTTAAAGCAGATCTACCATATCGAAAATGAAAACAGGATTCTTCAAAAGAACCGTAACATTCTCATTTCCAATCTTCAAAAGAACAATCGGGAGATTAAAAAACTTGTAAATATTGTTAAAAACGATAATCCGGATACGATCCTGAAACTGCAGAAAAACAAACCAAAAAATTCAAAACCTGCTGTTTCCAAACCGGATAAACCAAATATACCGCATAATAATCCAAGAATTCCCTTTACCTTTAACAATGGAACTGCCGGGAAACGGCTGGTTTCATTGACTTTTGATGGCGGATATATGGCAAATGCCGCTACTGATATTCTGGATACCCTATTATCACGAAACGTAAAAGCATCAATGTTTGTTACCGGTCATTTTATCAGAAGATATCCGGAAATTATCGAGAGGATAGTTCTTGATGGCCACGATCTGGGCAATCACACCATGACTCATCCACACCTTACAACTTATGCGCAAACCCGGACTCAAACAACTCTTCAACAGATTACCAGTGAACTCCTGAAAACAGAACTCAGAAGTGCAGAAAAATTGTTATATGAAAAAACCGGCCATAAATTTTCTCCATTGTGGCGTGCACCTTATGGAGAGTATAACAATTCTATATGCTCGTGGGCACAAGAGCATGGGTATGTTCATATAGGATGGCGGCAGGGGCGAACCTGGACCCAGGGCCTCGACTGCAACGACTGGGTACCAGACAAAAATACTCCGGGATTCAAAACTCCTTCTGAAGTAATGGATAAAATATTGAACCTGGCTGAAACGAAACCTTATGGAATTAACGGTGGTATCATACTCTTACATCTTGGAACTGCCCGGAAAAACAAACAGGATCAGGTACACAGGATTTTAGGAACACTTATTGATAGTATCAGGACACGCAATTACACATTTGTACCTGTTTCAGAAATGTTGAAAGAATCTGGTGTAGACCTTGCATTACTTTCTCCGGGAATTAATTTATCTGAATCTGAACCAAACAAGAAATCAGCAATAGAACACAAAAATGATGAATCCTGAACTTTTTATTTTAAGAATACCGGCAATTCTCTTTGCACTCACCATTCATGAATTTGCTCATGGGTGGGTAGCATTGCGATTTGGAGATACAACTGCCCAGGACCAGGGACGGCTGACACTTAATCCGTTTGCCCATCTGGATTTTTTTGGAACAGCAATGCTTCTTTTTGGACCATTTGGGTGGGCTAAACCAGTTCCGGTTAACGGGTATAACTTCAAGGAGCCTAAAAAGGGCATACTTTTTGTTAGTTTAGCCGGACCTTTGTCAAATATTATATCCGCTTTTTTATTCGGTTACCTCCTGCGCTTGATGGCCCATTTTCAGCCGTCACTTATGAACAGCTCAATAAGCAGTTTTCTATATTTATCTGTTATGATCAATTTGGGAATCTCTTTTTTCAATCTTCTTCCGATACCACCTCTTGATGGTTCAAAAATTGTTCTGGGACTTCTTCCAGACAAATGGATTCCCGGGTATATCAATAAAACAAGATATTTTCCAATAATATTCATGGTCCTTTTAGTGGCTGAGTGGGGCTTTCATATCCCGATTTTTTCCGGAATAATTCAACCTGTATATCACCCATATTTTAATCTATTCCATTTACTGATTTTTGGGGGTACGCTCTGATGAAGGACCTGAAGTTTTCCAGTCAGCGCCTGAAAGAGATTATCGACAGTTTCAAAAAGACTTCAATTATTGTAGTCGGTGATGTCATGCTGGATGAATATTTCTGGGGAGATGTCAGCAGGATTTCCCCTGAAGCACCTGTTCCGGTACTTGAGGTTCAGTCTATCAGCAGACGTCTTGGTGGTGCAGCAAATGTTGTACAGAACCTTGCAAAAATCGGAATACAACCGGATTTGTTATCTGTCTGCGGCAAAGATGAAAATGGGGTACATTTAAAATCGATGCTTGATAAAATCGGGTGTAATCCTGATAGCATACTTATATCGGAAAAGAGACCTACTACCATAAAAACCCGTATTGTAGCCCGCAATCAACAGATAGTACGTGCAGATCGGGAGCTGGCAGAGGATCTCGACATTCAGGAATCGGAGTATCTATGGAATAGTTTCAACGATTCATTCGAAAAATCCAGCGGAGTTATCATTTCAGATTATGGAAAAGGGGTTATATCTCAGCCGTTACTTGGCAAAATTATAGAAAAATGTACTTCATTAAAAAAATTCATTTCAGTTGATCCCAAAGAGCGGCATTTCGAATTATACAAGGGGGTTTCTGTTATGACCCCTAATCTGAAGGAAGCTCATACGATGCTTGGTGTACCTTATCGTAACTGTTCTGATACCGAGGTTCGGGATCTTGGATGGAGAATCGTTGAAAAACTGGAGTTGTCGTATCTTCTTATAACTCTGAGTGAGAGGGGTATGGCTTTGTTTGATCGTAGCGACCGCTCTTTTATTCATCTTCCTACAACTGCACAAAAGGTTTTTGATGTAACCGGAGCGGGTGATACGGTTATAAGCCTTTTTTCTGCTGCGTATTCAAGCGGCGCATCACCTCTTGAAGCAGCAATTCTTGCCAATCATGCAGCAGGAATTACAGTTGCTGAACCTGGTACAGTTTCGGTTGATCCACAAACGCTTCTTGAAAATTGTGAATCCTGTTTTTCAGGTGCTAACGAACCTGTAATTTCATAAACCTTGATATCTGATCTAAAACAAGCTGTTTTTAGAATGTAATAAGAATATTCATGCAGGCCGAGCGCAAAACTCCCGACCTTAAGATAGATAATCTGTTACGCCGAGCGCACAAGCGGGTAAGCAAAGGCGCAACCGAGCATCCCGATGTAAAATCGCGATGTAAAATCGGGATTTGAATATTGTAGCTTTTAATTGTACCAATATACTTTTGGTTAACCGGCAGTCCGGGTCATTGGTGGATCAGGAGATTAGTAGACAGTGAGATGTGAGGACTGGGAGAAGAGGTCAATCGCAACCGGAAAATGTCTGAACCGCTGATTGTACCTGATAGTGATGATTAAAACCATGATTAGTTTCCATAATATTGTTCCAGATTTTTTCCGATTATATCCGTTTGATTTCCAGATTTTCCTGTAAACCGAAATTATAGACCGGTTTCCACACGCCCCCAAGAGGGAGTTACATAACCGCAATGCGCTGCCGCGGGGGTCGTGTCCGCTCGGCGAACATGATGATTTATATTCCAAATTAAAAGGGTTGCCCGGTAATTACACAAAACAGAGTTCTTTAATAATTATTCCACACACCCGCAACTTATTTTATTTCTACTTTCGCAGTGTGATTGAAATAAAACACAGGGTTACTTCTTCTTCATATTGTCAGTCGATTATTTTTCCTGTTTTTCAGAAATCTCTATAATTTGTGGGCCAACTACTTTTTCAAATGATACAAGATAGCAACAATAAACTTCGCTTTTTGTAAAATAAGAAGGAACAACCTTCATTAAATCTATTACTATTTCATCATCAAATATTAACTTCTGTGTTCCATATTTTAATTCAGAGGTCCCAGTAATAGTAATATCATATCTAAGTACACTTTTCTGGTCTTGATTTTTACGCAAAAACAATAACGATAAATTTTTCCAGAATATTGTTATATCACTGTCAGTACTCATACAATCTGCTGATACCGGTTCTGTAATTGATATTTTGCATGGAATTTCTTTATCCCTTATGCTTACTTTTTCCGGCATAGTAAATTGTAGTTTTGGTTTGTTGTTATCCATTAACTCTTTAATAACTGCTTCAGCATCAGATTTTGGTGGTCTATTCTTGTTTTTATCATTTATGTCTGTTTTTTCGTTAAACAACTCAGTCTTTATTGTATTTGATATCCAATCATAATAAATAAATGTTATATGGTAGATGTCAGGTTTCCATGGAACATTAAGGCTCTTTTTAAGATCAAATTTTTTACATCCCGAGAAACTTACATTTTCCGATTTAATAGTGTTATCAGTTTGTATTGCATCATGTTTTGAATAATCTATCATTTTTGTTTTTATTGAAGGAGGGCCAACAAGTATTCCATTTCTACCATACATTACTGCAATAACATTTCGACTTTCCTTTAATAGCGAATTTCGAGACCCATTATATCCAATCGCCTGCAAAACAGGCAATGAATTTTGCTTATTAATATCTACTTTGCACGGAGCAGATATTCTTATTCCTTCAAAATCATATTCTGATACCTGACTCCAGGACAAATCTTCAACATCTCCATCAGATAATTGAAAATATTCATTGTCTTTCAATGAAATAATTTCTTTAATTTTATCAATAGCAACCATTTTGCTTTCTCCAAAACAACTGAATGTTATTAAAATAATACAAAATACTTTTTTATTCATTTTTGAGTCATCCACAATTTAAGACATCTGCAGCTTTGACATATGGTACACATATGTCACAGAACCTATCTATACAATTAATATCACCGGCATGAAACATTACGCAAATTCCACTTGAATATTCATTTTCCTTTAAAACACCTTTCTTAAGTTCATTCCCGATTTTTATCGTGTTACAATGGGAACCGATACCTCCATGTCCTGTATATTGATGAGGATGAATAGATAATCCAGGAGGTTGTTTGCCAGGTTTAGGAGTTTGATTGAGACCATGTCCGATTTCGTGAGTAATTGTGTTATCGAAATCTTTTACATCATTTTCAAGTACTATTAACATATGTTCTTTATCACTTTCGCCAAGATATGGCCCATCAATACCTCTAACTTTAAGTTTAACTCGTATTGGCTTTTCTTTTGAGGCTTTTGGTGCTTCTTCTGGTAATTGTAGTTTGAACCAATATAAAGACTTTCGTTTTCTATCAATACTGATACATGCATCTGTAATTTCACCGCTTTTTGTATTGTCATGATTAAACCACTTACCAGATATCACAACTGATCCTTTCAATGTCGGTTTTATTATTGGCAAAGGTGATTCAATAGATACTGGATCGTTATCATAAAACTTACAAGTAATTGGTAAAGATATTTCTCCTTCATCCCATTGATATTGACATATTACAAGATGTGCTTTTGGCAAAGATGATTTCTTTGTAGTAAAATATTTTTTAAAAAATTCTTTATTATGACTACCAATAACTGAAATTTCTTTATCGTTTCCCTTTGGATTAAACATCCATTCTTTATAATATGTTCTCTCAGGTACATCGTTTATTTTAAATTGCATAACATTATCATTAAGTAATTCTATGTTTACCATAGAAAATGCTGTTTTTGATAAATTCAGGTTTGGAATGTTAATTCCCGACTGGTGTGTCAATTGATACCACAACCTTCTCCAATTCTCAACCACAAACGAACTGGTAAAGTTTTTACCGTCAGTACCAGCTTCTATTGTAAATTTATCCCCGCCGGCAAGTCCGCACGCAAAAACTATTGACGACTCATTGCCGGTGAATTCAGTATCAATTGTTGCAATTCTTTCTTTGAATTCAACAAGCTTGCCTCCTGATTTTTTCATTACACCCGGCTTGGGATTGTTACGTTTACTGTTGCCTTTGTCTGCCGTTACACGCCAGTACACTTTCTTTCCATCTGTTTTTGCGTTCGGATCCTTTGCCTTTACTTTTATGGTAAGTTCGTTTCCCTGTTCTTTTCCATTTGAAGAAAGATTAACATACTGCTTATGCGGTTTTGATGCGTCAAAAACCTGTGGATAAACCCATTCAAGAATAATTGTCTCACTGTCTTCTGCTTTTACCGGCTTTGAAAAAACCGGTTTCTTTTCTGTAATCCTCTTGTCATAAATTACAGCTTCACTTTTCTTTACCTTCTTTTTATTTTCAGGCTTAATAAGCTC
>JAAYEB010000192.1 GCA_012728995.1 Fibrobacter sp.
ACTGCAACAGGCATAAACAAAAAAGCTGTAATACTGGTTTTCATTTTTTCAAATCCGGAACCGATTTTTCTGGAGCCGCTTTACGACGCCACCTCCGATGCATCCATACCCACTGATTCGGGCACCTTGTTATAGTGTTGCAAATAAGATCATTCGCTTTTTTTACATTTTCAAACAGATCTGATTCAAAATCACCCGAATTAACCAGTTCAAGCTCGTTAAGATATACATAATGACTGCTGTCTGGCTGCCGGAGGGTTGTTGATACAAATACAGGAATACCCATTTTCATTGCAATCTTGACAGGTCCTGACGGAGTATGTGCAGGATGATTCAAAAACGGCGCAAATATACCCTCTACATTTGTATCCTGGTCAATTAAAACGCCAAAAGTTTTACCCTCATTGAGAAACCGGATAATTTTTCTTGTATTTTCTGATTTGTCCATATAATCAATATTTATTCCACTTCGTTTTTTACGTACAAGCTTTTCGAGGCGCGGATCGAACATCTTTCTTCCTATTGCAAAACTTTTAAAGCCGTGTATGGCAAAAAAGTGAAGCAGCATTTCAAAGCAGCCTGTATGAGCTGTTATGACAATCACCCCTTTTCCCTTATTGTAAGCCTGAGTAAAAGAGTCCAGAGGATCATGCATTACTATTTTGTCAAAATCAGATCTGGACAGTTTTGCCAGATATATGGAATCAAAAAGGTTTTTGCCTAATTGAACATAAACGTTTCTGGCACACTGTTTAATTTGTTTTTTATCCCACTCCTTACCGTAAATAAATTCAAGATGATCAAGAGTGCGTTTTTTTTCACGGTCAGGAAAAAGAAATGTCGCTGCGCCAATCAACCCAAACAGTGCTGTACCTGTTTTTCGGGGCAGTTTTTGTGCCAGTGAATAAGCGACATTTGCACCAGCACATACCAGATTGTTTTTAAATCTTTGGCCCAGAGGCTTTTTTTTATTCAGTTTGAAATTGCTCCTGTCAGAAAATGCATGTTTAACTTATTCCGGATTCAATACGGATACCGGTTTTTAATCCTTCAACTTCTACAATTTCCATGTTTTCTGTATCAGATTCAAAAATCAGATCTGTTGCAAGGGTTTCATTGCTGACATAATCACGAAACTTTACCAGTGCAGATTCGAGAGCATCATTACAGGAACAGAGAATCTTGATTCTGTCTGTAACATTGAGATTACTGTTTTTTCTGATATTCTGAACCCGGTTTATAAATTCCCGTGCCATACCTTCCTCTTTAAGCTCTTCAGTAATAACTGTATCAAGAGCTACAGTCAATTCTCCTGAAGTTTCAACTTCAAAACCCTCTTTTTTGGAACGCCGTATCTCAATATCATCAAACCGTATCTCAACATCCTCAACCAGAACCGCCTTGCCATTTTCCAGTTCCCTGATAGTTTCCTGAGTGAAATCATCAATTACTGAAGCTGCGGTTTTCATTCGCGGTCCGTAGACTTTACCCAGTTTTTTATAATTGGGTTTTGCCGAGATCGTTACAACAACATCCTCTTCGGTATCGAACCTTACATTTTTAACATTCAGTTCTTCTTTTATGAGGTTTTCCATCTGTTGCAGCAGTTTCAGCTTGTCTTTATCACGAATGATAATCGTAAATTCACGAAGCGGCTGGCGTGTCTTGATAGTGAATCTAGACCGAAGAGCCCGTCCCATGGCAACCGCCTGACGAACAAGCTGCATCTTTAATTCAAGATCAGGATCGCTATCCTGCTCTTTGGCTTGTGGATATGAAACAAGATGAACACTTTGAGGCGCATTTTTCAGCTTTCCGATTACCAGGTTACGATAAATCGCTTCTGTTAAGAACGGCAGAAAAGGAGCCGTCGTTTTGGAAAACTGTACAAGTACATAATAAAGTGTTCCATAAGCAAGTTCCTTGTCCTTATCATTTTCACTTTTCCAGAACCTGCGCCTGCTTCTTCGGATATACCAGTTGGTCAGATTATCGATAAAATCCACAAGCAGCGGAACAACCTTGTACAGGTTATACTCTTCCATCTCCATGTTAACAGATGATATCGTGTGATTAAGCAGCGAAACGATCCATCTGTCCAGTTCCGTTCCTCCCGGAGGCGGATATTCGTTTACTGGAGACCAACTGTCAACATTGGCATAAGTAACAAAGAACGAGTAAGCGTTCCAGAAAGGCAGGAGAATTGCGCGCGACATCTCCATAACACCCTTGTCGGAAAAACGCAGATCTTCAGCCTTGACAGCAGGCGAATTGATAAGAAATAAACGCAGGGCGTCAGCTCCAAGACGGTTAAGAATATCTTCCGGTGGTGCATAGTTTTTCAGACGCTTTGAGAGTTTCTTTCCGTCTTCAGAAAGAATGATTCCATTGACAATAACATTCCTGAATGCCGGCTTTTTAAAAAGAGCAGAAGCAAGTACTGTCAGAGTATAAAACCATCCCCTGGTCTGATCCAGTCCTTCAGCAATAAAATCAGCAGGAAAACTGGATTCAAAACGTTCACGGTTTTCAAAAGGATAATGCATCTGCGCATAAGGCATAGACCCGGATTCAAACCAGCAATCAAGCACTTCTGGCGTGCGCTGCATTGTATGCTTTCCACATGAAGGGCACCGGACAGACAGCTCGTCTATGATATGCCTGTGAAGATCTACGGGGCTGATCGATACTTCTTCAAGTTTATCTGCCCACACTGTATCAACACCTGCGTTTTCGAGGCTTGAACGTGATCCGGATTTCAACTTGTTTTCAATTATAGCTGCTGTTTCTGCATGAACCTTTTTGCCTGCTTCGATATCGCCGTTACCGGCAAGTTTGTGAAGTTCCTCAAGGCTTCCGGCACACTCTACATGGCCGCATTCACAGATCCACACAGGAATAGGGGTTCCCCAGTACCGGTTTCTGGAAATGTTCCAGTCTGGAGCACTTTCAATGCCTTTACCGAATCGTCCGTTCTGAAGATGTGAGGGGACCCAGTGGATCTGCTGGTTGTTATCGAGCATGTTTGATTTCAATGGCTCAATTTTCATGAACCACGTGGTAATTGCTTTGTAAATTAAAGCTGTATCACATCTGTAACAGAAAGGGTATCTGTGTGTAACAACCGATTTTCTGATCAGACGTCCTTTATCCTTAATTGCTTTTGTAATCTGCTCATCCGCATCATACACAACGGTTCCCTGCCATTGCGGAACTTCATCGGTAAATTTCCCTTCATCGTCAACCGGACAAACTATCGGCAGATCGAGGCGTTGTCCTACCTGAAAGTCATCTTCACCAAACGCCGGAGCAATATGCACAATCCCTGTTCCATCTTCGGTGGAGACAAAATCGGCTGTAGTTACCCGAAAGAACCGTTCTTCTTTACCTTTGAAATAGTCGAAAAGAGGAACATATCTGATACCTTCAAGTTCTTTTCCGGAAACCTCTTCGAGGATTTTATATTCTGAGGGGTCTTTATAGTAAGCCCCGAGACGGTCTTTTGCGATAATATAAAAAGAATCACCATCCTGAATCTTGACATACCTGATATCGGGACCGGCAGCCAGTACGACATTTGAAGGAAGAGTCCAGGGGGTTGTTGTCCAGACAAGTATTTTGGTGTTTTCGTCTCCGACAACCGGAAATGAAACTGTAATAGATGGTCCGGTGGTATCTTTATATCCCTCATTAACCTCGAAATTGGATAGGGGAGTTGCGCATCTGGGGCAGTATGGCTGAACCCTGAAACCTTGATAGATGAGGTCTTTTTCCCATATCTGTTTGAACACCCACCAGATACTTTCCATGTAAGGAGGGTCCATGGTACGGTACTGATTAACAAAATCTACCCAGCGGCCCATTCTTGTTACGATTCGTTCCCACTGGCTGGTATATCTAAGGACAATGGAACGGCAGGCTTCGTTGAATACATGAATTCCGATTTTTTCGATGTCACGCTTGCCGGAGACTTTGAACTCTTTTTCCATTTCGTTTTCAACAGGAAGTCCATGGCAATCCCATCCGAAACGTCTGCTTACATAGTTTCCGCGCATGGTCCAGTATCTTGGAATTATATCTTTAAGAGTACCGGCCAGCAGATGTCCATAGTGTGGCAAACCTGTTGCGAAAGGCGGCCCGTCATAAAAAACGAATGCCTTATTGTCGGCATTGGCTTCAAGAGACTTTACAAATGTGTTATCTTCTTTCCAGACACGTAATATTTCTTCTTCGATTTTTGCAAAACGTACCTGGCTGCTAACAGGTGAGAATATTTCTTTTTTCATAAGACTTCGAGAACTTTCTTTATTACCTTAACCAGAACAGGCTCGGTTTTGTTTGCTACAGCGATGATTTTTTTGATATCGGCTTTTTCCAGTGCATCAGGCAGGCATGAGTCAGTAACGACTGTCAGCCCAAGTACTTCGATACCTGCATGAACGGCGGCGATTACTTCCGGAACAGTGCTCATGCCAATTACATCTGCTCCAAGGGTTTTAAGCATCCTGTATTCTGCTTTTGTTTCCAGTGATGGTCCGGTCATGGATGCGTATACACCCTGTTCGATCCTGATTTTGTTTTGAATTGCAACCTGCATGACCAGTTCAAGCAGTTTTTGTGAATATGGTTCCGACATATCCGGAAATCTTGGCCCTATACGGTCATCATTTGGTCCGATAAGCGGATTGTCGCCCAGAAGATTTATATGATCTGTAATTGCCATGATTGTACCTGGAGGGAACAGGGGATTGATACCACCGGCAGCATTTGAGACAACAAGAGCTTTAACACCCAGGAATTTCATTACTCTAACAGGGAAAACGATCTGTTGCATTGTATAGCCTTCATAGAAATGAAATCTTCCCTGCATGGCTATAACATTTTTTCCTGCCAGGGTTCCACTGATCAGTTTTCCGGCATGTGCTTCAACGGTGGATACCGGAAAATGGGGAATTTCTTCGTATGGAATTACAGCATCTTTTTCGATTGAATCGGCGAGTCTGCCAAGACCGGTCCCAAGTATAATTCCAAAATCCGGTTTGATTTTAATATTACTTTCAATAAAACTTCGTGCTTCCTGAATCATGTCGAATGCTGGTGTCATATTGAACCCTTCTTTAAAATGTGCACGTTTTTGTTAATCGTTATTTTCTAAAAGTTTTATGGCCTGATCCAGAGAAATGCCTGTAATGGCAACCGATTTATTTCTGGAATGTTCACCTTTAATAATCTGTATTGATGAACGGGATACTTTCAGCCGCTTTGCAAGAAGCCGGACAAGATGCATGTTGGCTTTATTATCAACAGGCGGCGCAGTAACTGTAATTTCTATTACAGAATCTTTAACTGTAATTTTATCTTTTTTGGATCGTGGTTTCAGACGAATGTCTATTGTACAGGAATTCACCTTTCAAACATCCAATGAAGAAATATTGGGCTGGGGTGGTACCTCATCCATAGTTTCATCATCTGCGATTTCCATAACAGATCCACTATCCTCATCTGTACCCTGTTTCAGATCACCACTGATTACATCAAGAAGGCCAAGCTGAGTAGTTAACATGGCCTTGAATCTGGCCAGAAAACTGTCTCTTTGATTTCGTAATGAAACCAGTTCGCTTTCAAGCGAGAGTACCCTTTGTCTGGATTCATCTTCATAGCGCTCGGCTCTTATCATGGCGTCCTTGATAATGAGTTCTGCTTCTTTCTGCGCGTTCACCCGTGCTTCGTCTGTAGCTTTTTGTGCAGTAAGGAGAGTTTCATTAAGGACGCGTTCTATTTTTATATAACTATCAAGTCTTTGTTCAAGACTTTTGATCTGAGTGGCAAACTCGTTGTTCTGTTTGATGATTGTTTCGTATTCGGAAGCAACCATTTCCAGAAAACTGTTTACTGCATCAGGATCAAACCCTCTGAGAGTTCGTCGAAAAGGTTGTTTTCTGATATCTAACGGAGTAATTCGCATTTTTAACTCCCGGACTATATTGAAAAAAGTAACTGCACCAAAACCCGCTTAAGTATCTGAACAAGAAAGAGTACAATAAGGGGTGAGAAATCGATGCCAATCCGTTCGGTTGG
Source organism: Fibrobacter sp. (assembly GCA_012728995.1). GTDB lineage: Bacteria > Fibrobacterota > Chitinivibrionia > Chitinivibrionales > Chitinispirillaceae > JAAYEB01. The sequence goes on from JAAYEB010000192.1 coordinate 6,079, forward strand.
CAACAATCCCCGAAATGGTTGCAGTACAGGTTCTGTAAGCCGATAAATCCAGACAGCTATCGGATGATAAGGATCGACTCTGATCCACGACATCAAAACCCGTATGACAAGAATAAATTCATATAATCTGAATAATAGTAGAATAAGTTGTATCATGTATAATTCCGGTTCCCGACAAGAAGTGATCCGATTCGTACCATTGTAGCGCCTTCCTCGATTGCCCATTCAAAATCGCCACTCATTCCCATGGAGAGTTCGATTTTCTCTGCAAGATCGGAGCAGTTTTGAGACAGTTTTCGTAAAAGCGAAAATGAACTACGAGTAGCTTTTTCGTTTCCGCCCAGCGGCCCTATTGTCATCAAGCCGCAAAACTCCAAAGCCGGACTGGAAACAATTCGTTCACAAATCATTCTGGTTTCATCCGGTTTGCACCCGGATTTTGAAGTTTCATTTGATGTGTTTACTTCAACCAGAGTCTTGATTTTTCCGGTTCCATTATGGTGTTGTTCGATTTTTTTAATCAGTCGTTCACGATCTATGGAGTGAATCCATTTTATGAAAGGGATCACATGTGAAACTTTATTTGTTTGCAGGTGTCCTATCATGTGAATTTCGAATTCGCCCTTTAGTTGTGGTACTTTTTGTTCTATTTCCT
>JAAYEB010000193.1 GCA_012728995.1 Fibrobacter sp.
AACTCATCCTGATAAAGCTGAAACAGAGATTGATCAAAAGTTTGTGATCCATACTGGGTATTTCCATCTGCGATTGCCTGTAAAAGAATATGAGTATTATGAGGCTGCTGTATTAGCTCGGCAATATTTGCATTATTGACAAGTATCTCAGCTGCCGGAACTCTTCCATCCCCTCCCTGACGAGGCAAAAGACGTAATGATATTACAGAAACAAGAACACTGGAAAGTACAAGTCGAATCTGGTCGTGCTGATGAGGCGGGAAAAACGAGATGATTCTTGATATCGTTTCAACAGTATTCATTGTATGAAGCGTACTCATCACCAAATGACCGGTATCAGCCGCACTCATCGCAGTTTCCATCGTCTCACTATCACGAATTTCCCCAATGAGTATAATATCCGGGTCCTGACGAAAGCTGGCTCTAAGTGCAGAACTGAACGATCCGGCATCAGTTCCGATTTCTCTTTGAGCAATAATGCTTCTCTTGTCTTTATATAAAAATTCTATAGGATCTTCTATTGTAATTATGTTTGATGATGTGTTTTTGTTTATATGTTCAACCATGGAAGCCAGTAATGTAGATTTACCACTACCAGTTGTTCCGGTTACAAGAATGAGACCACGTTTGCGCATGGCAATATCCAGAATAACTTCAGGAAGAAACAATTTACTGAATTCCGGTACCGTCGTTTTAATATATCTGATTGCAAATGAAGGCGTTCCACGCTGATGATAAGCGTTTATCCTGAACCGGCCCAACCCTTTGACACCTATGGCGAAATCCAGTTCATGATTCCTGGAGTAATAATCATACTGGTCGGAACTCATAAGGTACTGCATTATCGCTTCCATTTCATCAGTTTTAACAGGCTCTGTATTCAGCCTGAAAAGCTCTCCATCAACACGCATTACAGGAGTCACTCCAACCCGCATATGCAAATCAGATGCATTTTTATCAACCATTAATTTGAAATAAGATTGTATCCGGATCATAACTCAATAATTTCCTTGGGAGATTTGGTAATTATACAGGATTCATCACTTCCTAAGACAAGCATATCCTCGATTCTCACACCCCCGAATCCCGGTATATAAATACCTGGTTCAATTGTAATCACAGTATTTTTTTCCAGTTTTTTTTCTGAAACAGGACTTATCCTGGGTGCTTCATGAATTCTCAATCCAACACCATGTCCAGTCGCATGCCCGAAATACTCTCCAAAACCGGATTTGTTTATAATTGAGCGTGCTTTGTAATCCAGCTCTTTACCTGTCATTTCTGAACGAGCCGCATTACACGCTTCTTTTTGAGCCCGAAGAACAATATCATAAATTTCCCTCTGACGTGCAGTTGCCTTACCCATAACCACAGTTCTGCTCATATCAGAACAATACCCGCTTACAGTACATCCAAAGTCAAAAAGAACCCATTCTCCCTTTTGCAGAACCTTTTTTCCAGGCCTGCCATGGGGCAAAGCGCTTCGAGCTCCAAACAAGACTATCGAATCAAAAGATGGTTTTTCTGAACCATATTCACTACAAATTTTCTCAAGCTGTTTTGCCAGTTCAATTTCAGTAACACCAGGTTTTATATCTCCAAGTATCCTTTCAAAAGCTTTGTCACCTGCCTGAGCAGCTTTCTTCATTAATGAGATCTCTTTTCTTTCCTTTGATAGAAAAAGTTCTGAGACCTGTGATGAAAGAGCAACAAATGAGACTTCCCGGCTATGCTGTTTCAGTAAATTCAATCCATCAACAGTCAAACAGCTCGACTGAAATCCGACACGACTTCCCTCTGGAAAATATCCCGCAACAGCACTCAGAAGATTTTCCTTTACCATTCTGAAAGACCAGAAACTGTTTCGGGAACAAAACCTTTCTGCATCAGATTTGTAACGAAAATCCGTAAAAAGAAGAGCCTTTTTTCTGGAAACAAGCAAAGCTGCATTTGACGATCGAAAACCACTCAAGTATTCGACATCAACAGGGTCTGTAATCAGTATATATGACACTTTGTTTGGCAGTAGTAAACTTCTTGTTTTTTCCAGTCTGTTCATTAAAAATGATTACCTCTTTTTTTTCCTTTTTGCAATTACTGCTTTTTTACTTTTTTTTATTCTTACTCCTGCAAGTGGGCGGGTATCATTGGCTGGCTTTTTCCTTCTCTCCTTTTTTGGAGAATCATTACCAGGTTTTCCCTTTCCGGATTCAGGATAAAACACAGTTTCTGTTATCGAAGCTTCTGAAATATTTTTTATATGTTCAAGCCTTTTTTTAAGTTTCTCATTATCAGGATCGCGCTCAATTAACCTCTGATACAATTGTATGGCCAATTCCGATTGACCCTGATGAAAATAGATATCTGCCAGAGTCGGTGTAAGAACATGATCAGGAATAGAAAAACTCCTGTCCCTTTCATTCATTTCTTCTGACTGCAAATCAGAAACTGTCTGCATTACCTCTTCACTTTCGGAATCCTCAACAAAAACAGTATCCCCGGTTTCTTTTTCTGAATCCGGAATGTTTATACCATCGGAATCAGAACTTTTTACACCGTCTCTAACCGGTTCTATATCCTCTTTTTCAATCTGATAATTATGTTCACTTGCATCTTGCGAAGTTTCTTCAGTTACCTTTTGAGAAATTTCCTTTTTATATGGAATGCCTGAATCCTGTTTGTTATTATCAGTTGTTATGTTTGAGGAATCAGGGTTTTGATTTTTATCAGTTTCATCCGATTCAACGTTTTCTGTTTTCGGAAGCTTCGGATCAGCAGTCTGGTTATCATAGTACTTTTCAGTGATTTCAGGATCTGTAACCGCCACACTGTCCACAGAATCTTTCGTGGAGTCAATGTCAACAAGTTTTTGATCATCAGAACTCCCTTCCAAATTTTCGTCAGTATCAGACTGATCAAAAATTTCGGAGATTACACCTGGCAGTGGTTCCATTTCTTCTGACTTGTCTTCATCCGGAATTTCATCCCCAATACCGGGTTTGTCCATTTTTACAAATTCATCACCAGCAGATTCTTCCTGAAATTCACCCTCAATCTCAATATGGTCAAGCCCTTTTAAATCCTCTTCGTACGATTCTCCGGTATTATTACCTGTAATTGAATAAAATTCATTTATATCGTAATTTTCAGCAGGCTCTTCATCATCAGGAATCAAAACATTTCCTGCTATATCAAAAAGGTTATCATCCGGAAAAAATTCCTCCAGACGT
>JAAYEB010000194.1 GCA_012728995.1 Fibrobacter sp.
GAAACGATACAACAGGCAGAATATATTGTTGATCTCGGGCCGGGAGGTGGTAAAAATGGCGGGAAACTCCTGGCGCATGGAAAACTGGAAGATCTGAAAAAAAACAAAAAGTCAATTACTGGAAAATATATTTCAAACCCGCCCCGGCATTCGCGAAAACGCAGAAAAATCAATAACGAAAAAATATTATCCATAAACTCTGCAAATCTTCATAACCTTAAAAATATCGATGTTGACATTCCTTTTGGAATGTTTGTATGTGTTACGGGAGTCAGTGGCAGTGGAAAAAGTACTCTTGTCAGGGATATACTTTATAGTAATCTGTCAAAAGAAAAAAACGGTAGAAAAAATAAAAATTTTACAGGATGTAAAAGTATAAGTGGAACTGAAAATGTAAGCCGTGTTCGGGAAGTCGATCAAAGGCCAATTGGAAAAACTCCCCGATCTTGTCCAGCAACATATATAGGGTTTATGGATGATATAAGAAAGCTGTTTGCAAAATCTCCTGAAGCAATAGTTCGGGGTTATACTGCCAGTCGCTTCTCATTTAATGTGCATGAGGGCAGATGCAAGGCGTGTAATGGACAGGGAATAAAAAAAATCGAAATGAGTTTTCTTCCCGATGTTTCTGTTTTGTGTGAGGAGTGTAACGGAAAGCGGTTCACCCGGGAAACTCTGGCTGTAAAGTTCAAGGAAAAGACAATCGCTGATGTTCTTGCAATGGATATTGATGAAGCTGTGGAGTTTTTTGCTGCACACCCCTCAATCCATAAGCCGCTTGAATTACTTAAAGATGTTGGGTTAGGTTACCTGACCCTGGGTCAACCGAGTCCGACTTTAAGTGGTGGAGAAGCACAAAGAATAAAACTGGTTACAGAATTGGCAAAGTCGGGACAGAAGGGGAGAAGTGTGAGAGTCGGGAAAAATGAACAAATACAAACTACCCTCTATATCCTTGATGAGCCAACTGTTGGGTTGCATATGGCAGATGTCGATTTGCTGCTTAAAGCAATACACCGTCTTGTAGATAGCGGAAATACTGTGGTTGTTATTGAACATAATCTGGATGTTATTGCTGAAGCAGACTGGATAATTGATCTTGGTCCGGAAGGAGGAGATGGAGGCGGGAAAATAGTTACACAGGGTACGCCTGAACAGATTTTAAAAGTAAAAAAGTCGTATACGGCAAAATATCTAAAGCCTGTATTAAAAACAAATCGGGTCAAGGTTTATTGAAACGATTGTACTATCTCCAGTTTTTTATTTATTTCAAATGTATTGAAATGTTCAAATCGTTTCCTCTGGTCAGGGGAACTATTGTAAACACAAGCCGGGGTAGTGAATCAGATGAAAGTGTTTGTAGAATTTAAAATCATGTTGTCCTGTCCTGTATTGAATGTATATTATGTCAATTTATCAAGAATTTATAGCCTTTATGGAAAATCAGAAATTACATTCAATCGTTTGGAGTAAATATAATGTCAAAAGAAAATGAGGGATTTACAACAGCACAAGGGTTAACTGCGATAGTGGCTTTAAGCATATCTCTTGTAATCGCAATTTTAGGTTTGTTATCCCGACCGCTCATGTTATTGATTTTTTGTTCCGGAGTTTTGATTTTTTCAGTCATGTATGGAACAAAGCTTTGCAGATGTTGTAACAAGAACTGTCCCTGTAATCCGGATCTGTATTTTTGGAAAAGAATTTTTAAAAGAGGTAACCATCAGGAAGAAATAATCTGAATTTATAAATGGGTGGTAAAAAATTAACAGGACTAAAAGACAGTATGTGACTCTCAAATGGGTTGCACGTATCTCTGCTTTGGCGGTTATCTTATTCGGGCTGCCATTTTATTTTGGTTATGGAAATCCGTTACCTTTTATCTGCACTGAATATTCTTTGATGCAAAATTTCTGGCTTGTTGTTTTTCCATTAATGTTTATTGGTTTGGGGTTTGGATGGAAATCTGAAAAAACCGGAGGAGTTCTGGTAACAGTTCCAATTGTTACAGGTATTGCTTTGGAATTGATTATTGAAAGAGAAATTCCAGTACCTGTAATTATACCTTTGATAATTGGTATTTTTTACATAATAGCAAGTATTCTGCAGCCAGAATCGTCCGATTCATTCAAGAGATAGTTCTGACATTTATGTTTTAAAGTTTCGGTTTGATCTTCTAAAAAGAAACTTTTGGAGCTTCTTTTGATTCTGGAGATGCTTCAAAATAAACAGCTTCCGGAAAACTTCCTGCAAAAAAGCTGTAAGGAATTTTTCTTCGTGTTCCATTTAACGCATTTACAGCTTCATTATACCTTCTGCGCTCGACCGAGATACGGTTTTCTGTTCCGGCAAGTTCATCCTGCAGGGCAAGGAAATTCTGATTGGCTTTTAAATCCGGGTATTTTTCAACAACTACAAGAAGACGTGAAATTGCTGAAGTCAATTGATTGTTTGCATCTATCTGTTCCTGCTGTGTTGATGCTCCTGCTACACTTGCACGAGCCTTTGTTACTTCTGTAAGGACTTCGTTTTCGTGCGCTGCATATCCTTTTACTGTTTCGACAAGATTTGGGATAAGGTCCATTCGACGCTGAAGCTGATTTTCGATATTTGCCCACGACTTTTTAACTTGTTCGTCCAGCTCAACAAGGTGATTTCGCCATCCAATGACTTTTCCTCCAAAAATTAAAAGGATAAGAACAGCGATACCAATACCGATAAGAATTTTTGTTTTACTCTTCATTTATTCCTCCCAAAAATTAACTGTTTTCAATTGTATCAATCAGAATTTCAACAGCCTTTGCATAGGCTATGAATCGCTTTTCAAATTCGAATGCAGTGTTACCTGAAAATGATTCCAGGATATTTTGAAATGGCCTGTCCGAAATCTTGTAAACGGATTCAATTTCCTTAAAGAGTTCGTTACGGTTATGTGGAATTTCTACTCCCTTTAAATTAAGCATCGCCCGAAAAACAGGGGCATACGCTTTGAGTGAAAGCTGTGCAAGTTCCAAGAGATGTTTCCTGTTTTTGCGTGCATAGGGGTATTCCTGTAAAAGATGAAGCCATTTGCCTTTTAATTCACGTTCAATCTGAAGTCTGAGATGATCCGATTCTATAGACACAGAATCAAGGACATCTTCACCGTAAAGTAAACGATAACATCCCTTCATATTGAGAAACTCAATGGGATAAGAGTCCTGTGATTGAGTGATATACTTTTTATCCATGAATAATGGAATGCTGAACCGTTGTTTCAGATATTTTGATTGAATTTCTGAAGATTTTGCGATTAGTTCCACGTCCATTGAACTTAGAACAATCAAAAGATTAATATCTGATCTTTTGGGATCGAAGTCACCTCCGGCTCCACTTCCATACAAAATTACTGAAACAAGGTCATTGCCGTACAACATCTTGTACGATTCCAATGCGACTTTAGAATATTCAACAGGGTTGAGTATATTTTTCACACCAATTCTCCTACTTAGAATGAACGAGACGAACCGCCGCCGCCACTGAATCCACCGCCGAATCCACCGCTGAATCCACCACCGAATCCGCCGCCACCACCACTACCGTATCCACCCCTCCTGCCGCCAAGCAGGCTGTTGATTAATAAAAAGAGAAGAAGCGAACGGCCAAAACGGGTGCTAATCATTACAATAAAAATAATAATGAATAGAATAATCGAAAATGGTGATATTTCATTGGATTCTTCACTGTATTCTGATCTATAACTTTGTATTGGAAGCTTTAAGCTGATTTGTTTTTCCGATTCAACTGTTTTGGCAATTTCAACTGCAAGTGCCAGAATACCAGCACTATACTCACCATTTCTGAACCGGGGAACTCCATAATTATCAAGGAATCTGCCGGTTTTTGCATCATTAAGATACCCTTCGGCACCATATCCGACTTCAATCCTTACTCGTCTTGGGTTAAGTGACAAAAGAATCAACACTCCCTCATCAGTGTCTTTGCTGCCTATACCCCATTTTTCATATAAGGAAGTTGCATATTCTTCAATAGTCAGATCACCAATTGATGGTACTGTGGCAATGATCAATGCAAATCCGGCTTGTTCCCAAAGGGCCTGACTGATTCTGGAAACAGATGAAACAGTGTTGTGATCAAGAATTCCGGCATAATCACCAACAGGACTATCAGGACGTTTGGGGTAGGTGGAACCCAAGGCAGAAAATGCACCAAGAAGGCAAAACAACAGAATCCTTTTGTAAAAAAGATTTGATTTCTTGATATTGAAAATCATATTTGATTTATGTTATTTCAGGAGAAGGTTCTTATTCTGGTGAATAAAAGCATATATATTGAATTCACCCTTATCATTTAAAAAATATATTCCTGAGGCGCATATAACAAATCCTGCAAAAAGAGACTTTAACAGATTGTCGTGTTGTAAATTCAATTATAAATTACGCTGGAGTTCTACAAATATGAGCAAAAAACTGGAAGAAATGACGAATGAAGAGCTGTGGAAACTGTTTCCAGTTATTGTTAGTGAATACAACCCGATATGGAAAGAAAACTATCTTTCTGAGAAAAAGATTATAGAAAAAGCGATCGGTATAAAAAATATTGTAAGAATTAATCATTATGGAAGTACTTCTGTTCCCGGTTTAAAGGCCAAACCAACAATCGATATTTTACTTGAAATAAAAGATGATACGGATACAGATAAACTGATAAATGCAATGAGAGGAGCCGGTTATATCTATAGCCCCCAGCCCCAAAATCCGCCACCGCATATGATGTTTCTTAAAGGATATACAAACGAAGGGTTCAGGGGGCAGGCTTTTCATGTTCATGTGAGATATGGCGGAGTATGGGATGAACTTTTTTTCAGGGATTATTTATGTAACCATCCTGAAGTCGCTCATGAATATAGTAAACTAAAGCTTGAACTGAAACAGAAGTTTGAATATGACAGGGATGGATATACTGAAGCAAAAACCGGCTTTATAAAAAAATATACAAAGATGGCAAAAAAGGAAAACAAGAATAAATCTGTTTAGTGTGGAACTTCACTCTAATTTTTCAATAATTTTTTACTATATTAAATAAAACAGTGTTCAGCATATTCTATATGCAGTTTATATCTGAACATCGGTTTAACCGTGTAATTGAATTTTTCAAGGTTTTTTCTTCATACTGCAATTACACTGGCATACCGAAATCTGCTGGCAAACAGTTGAATTCTTAAAGAGAGATGGGGCGTTAAATGAGAAAAACAGGAGGTAAACTGCTCAATCCGTGTATGTTTATTTACACACTTTTCTTTATAGTTTTGTCTGGTTTTTCAATTTATGGTCAGAGTTATACTTATGCTGTTGTAATCAGTTCTCAGGCATATTCTGAAACCGGGTGGAAAACATTAGCTGATTCTCTTTTAAAAAAGCACAGCAAAAGGGGTTTATCGAGGATCTTCACATGGTCATCATCGGTAACAGAACTCAAAGATGATCTCTCTGAATTCAAACCGGATTATATCGGATTCATAGCGCGTCCGGTTGCAGAGTGTAATTCATCATTTATTGTTGCTGTGAGTCAAATGACACGAGAGCTTGACAGCGATCCATACGGTGATGCCATTTGGGGGATAATTACCGGTTATAACAGTTCTGATGCAATGCGGGCAATTTCAGATTCGCTAACTGTAAAAACTGTTCTGTCAGCATCAGGAAACCTTCCTTACGAACCACCGATACAACGTTTTTATGAAGCTATAGGTTTGGCTTGCGATTCATATACAAAAGCTGATTACATTTTTGCCAATAATATTGGAAAAGTATATTCTGAAAACAAACGCCCTGATAATGAACAGGATCGAATAAAATTTATAAGTAAATGGCTTGGATCAGACTCTTTGAATCTGGAAATATCCGGACAGGGAACAATACATGGGCCGATAGATTGTATCATCACTGGCGGGCACGGGAATGTGAACATGTGGCAGTGTCACTATCCTGAAGCAGGTACAGAGGGGTATATGCAGTCATCCGGCGGGAAAATCTACGGCAGACCATATTCCGGAAGCCTTATTGAAATTAATGCAAAGACACCTAAAATATTCTGGTGTTTAAGTAATTGCCTGATGGGTAATCCGGATAACAAAGATAATTTTGTGTATGGTGCATTTGGATCGGGGCGTGCGGTGCAGATGTTTGGGTTTGTAAACAATGCATCTTCAGGTAACGAATTTATGGCCTGGGGAGTTTATGATCGCATAACAAAGCGAGCCGGAAAATATACTCTGCCTCAGGGTTTCTTTTTGTCGAACAACAATGCCCTGTTTGAGATTGAGAATGGAAACAGTCAGATTAACACCAGATTAGTAAAACAATTCATGGATTCAACTGTTTTTTATGGCGATCCGGCAGCAGATGTGAATTTTTATGATTTCGGAGATTCAGCTAAAGCATTTAAAACAGATATCGTTTGTACAGAAAACTCACAGAATGTAGCTGAATTTACTTTGACTTATACCATGAAAGCACACGATCTGGAATATGGAACAGGTTACTGTTATCAGTTTCGGCCTGTGGAATTACTTCCGGTTCGCATCGATCCAACAACTGTTGAGATTACTCATAATGAAGGATATCATGCTGAAATAACAGATAATCTTGTTATATGGGAAATGCTTTCAGGAGGAGAAAAACTCAGGAAAGGAGAATCCAGGAAACTTGGCTGGAGTGCAGAAGTAAAGGATAATAAAACAGATATCGGAAAAGCCGGATATCGTACTCAAAAGAAAATAAGAAAACCCGCTTTATTTGCGGTTTCAGGAAAAAACGGGGTTGTTGTTCAAATAAATGATTTTCCTTCGGGAAACTTTAATGTGAAAATTGTCGATCTCACAGGGAAAAAATGTTTTTCTGATAAATTTGTTTCTAAGGGTGGAGCAAAACAGTCTTTTTCTACAAAGTTTACAATTGGTTCAGGTGTTTATATGGTGGTACTTGATCAGGAAAATCTTAAATTAAGCAGCGTTATATCACATTGCTGCCTGAAATGACAACCGTATTGCCGCCTGTCCGGTACTATTTATATGGCGGTGTATGAATATTCTGCTTCAGTGTAAAATCTCCGGTCAATGTATCTTGTGTCAATAAATTGACAGCTGAATTCATGAGGTATGCTGGCCTTTCTGGCTCATTGTGAAGCATGTCATATCCTCTGAGAAGACCAAGTAAAATACCACCATTAACAGCATGTCCAATAATCATAACCGATTTACCGCTTTGGCTGAAGTTATCGAGGATTCTGTCTCTTGCTGTCATGACCATAAACAGGCCTTCTTCATATGAAGAGGGCCACCAGTAGTATTCATCTTCTTCAGTTGCAAAAATAAAATTATCAGAAATTTTGGTAACTGGCATTTTCCACCTGGATTCAGGTCGTTGTGTTGGAAGCGGGGTTCCGGATGGCTCATCACCACAGCATTCATTGAGTTCAACCCATATCTGACCTTTTAGGTCCATTTCTTCTAAAAAAGGTTCTATCGTTTTTTGTGTACGCACGGTTGGACTGACTGCTATGAGATCAGGTACGATATTTTCCTCTAACAGGAATTCTGTAAGTTTTGAAACCTGTTTTTGCCCCAGTTCTGTTAAACTGTCATGATCTTCGGCTGGTCCCCCACCACCCTGTTGTCCGGAAGCATTGGCAACGGTTTCTGCGTGACGTACAAAATAGATGGTAAGCCCTTTTTTTGTATTGTTGTTAATTGAATCCAGTATAATTGTAATATTTTCCTCATTGTAGCTGGTAATTGGTGTTTTTGTGGTATCATATCCACTTTTGAATGTAATAAGGGTATCTATGGATTCCATTTTTTTTGCAAGGGGAGTAATGGCTTTTGGACCTGTTTTCAAATTACTGAATAAATAACAGTTATCAGCGAAGTATGTAAATCTGTTCTGATACGTTTCCTGGTCAAAATTCATTATCAGAAGATAGTGACCGGCGCTTGTCAACGGCAAATTCAAAATGTGTTTGTCTGATTTTTGAGATTCAAAAGTTTGAAAAAGTATTCGTCTTCCATTAATAGAATAGATCGAAATATCTCCATGCTTAACTTCTGTAAAAAATGATATTACCAGTTTCGATCCTGTTAAAATGACTCGGGGGGGTGTGTGTCTCGTTTTGTTGAATTTTGTAATTGCTGCTTCACTCGAAATTAAAAAGTTTCCGGATTCATCAGTTATTGAAGATAGTTCTTTCTGTCCAGATAAACTGATAACTGCATCTGCGATCGGTTTGTTATTGCGATTAACAACTTTTCCTGAAATGTGAATATCTGCTTCAAGAATAAAAAAACAGTGAAGTATAATCAGCAGGATATAGCAAATCTGTTTCATGCATTCCCTTTTCGCCAAGTAATGTAACAAAATTTCAGTTATCGATTTATTAGATAAAAAGAATTCAAAACAGATAACATAAACCTGAGATTATTTCATCAGATTCAGGGATAATAATTCTCACTTAAATCAGTTGGTTATGATTAGGTATATGTTCATGTAATATAAGAAAAAATAAAATTAATATGTAATAATCGGAACATTAATTGTGGAACATGAAAGTATACCGCCTGAGGATGGGTTAGTTACCCGAATTCGAATCAACCAGTACGCAAATCCCTTGAGTTCAATTTGAGGTAGTATTTTCAGTTTTATAGATAAATCGATAAAGAGAGATTTTAGCTTTGCTGTTCTTATTTAATTGATTTTAGTTTAAACTTCTATATTGCACTCATACTGAATGAGAAAAAGGTCTGGACTGAGGGTTTATCAAATGTTATCGGTGCAACAAGATAATATTCAAATGCGGATTTAACATCGCGATTTATTCTGGATTTGCCTGGTAGTATCGGCGCTGAGTTTATGCGCTCAGCGCCCCTGAATTTTTTCAAGCCTGTGCTATATTGTAATATCCGGACTTTAAATGTTTGTCTGAAATATCTTTTTTATTCTTTCAAAAACTTCATCAATTGTTCCAATTCCGTTAATATCATGAACAATACCCAAAGGCTTATAAAACGAGAGGCATGGTTCACTCTGGTTTTTGTAAGTATCAATGCGGTTTTGAATAACTGCCGGATCTGCATCATCGGCACGCCCCTCGATAGAAGCTCTTTTAGTAAGTCTGGAGCGAATCTCTTCATCCGGCACAGAGATATTTACGACAAAGTTTAATATTTTTCCAGTCTCATTGAGAATTTTCTGAAGAGCTTCTGCCTGAGGAACACTGCGTGGAAATCCGTCCAGAAGAAACCCGGACTTAACATCATCGCGTGATAGTCGTTCTCTAACCATCGCAATTGTGACCTCATCAGGAACAAGCTGCCCCTTATTTGAGTATTCTCTTGCAGTACGTCCCAGTTCTGTATCATTTTTTATATGGTATCTGAACATATCACCAGTAGAAATGTGGGGAACAGACAACAGATCCCGAAGTTTGGTAGCCTGGGTACCTTTTCCTGCTCCGGGTGGACCAAAAAGTACTACATTTTTTTCTGACATATTTACTTCCTCCTGTTTTAAAACAATCACATAAAATAGTTCAGGGCAAGGCTTTGATGAATGCTGCTCTGAAATCACTGATCGTAAACCAGGGAGAAAGGATCTGTTTCATGGAGTATTATAGCAGGAACTTACCAGAAGTGATGCCGTTTTTGTTTTTTGGGAGTTTTAATTTTAACTGGTTTTATTTTATAACAACACTCTTGATTTTTTCCTCTTCAGAAACCACTTTTAATAAGTTACCCATAAGGTAAATGATAAGTACCCGAATTAAAAGGTGTACATAAGACTCGCCATAATTATAAACCCATTGGAATGTAATATGAAATTAAGATTTTTCTGCATGTTTTGCATAGCCGGTTTTTTACTCATTTCATGTTCAGCAAGTACCAAAGTAAGGCTCGGGAAATACAGTTGTACCGGGGAACTGAATAAAGCTGTTGAACTATATAAGGACGGTAAATATTCCAGAGCAATACCTGTTCTTGAAGAAGCTAAAATGCAGTGTGGTGGCAGCCAGATTATAGATAGTGTTCTATATTATCTGGGGATGTGTAATATGGGGCAGAAAAAATATTTTGAAGCTCGTTCAGTATTTCAGGATTTGGTCCGTGATTTTCCCAATTCTCCATTTAGCGAAGAAGCACAGTTCAGGATTGGCTTGTCTGTTTTTCAGGAGTCCAATCCTTATGATCGCGACCAGGAAGAAACAAAAGAAGCTGTTCGTTTATTAAGAGATTTTCTTGCTTATTATCCTAACAATGTAATGGCAGACAGTGCTGCCAAATATCTTAATGAAGCAATGGATAAACTGGCAAAAAAAGAGTTTGATAATGCATTCTTTTATGAGAAAAATAAGGAACCTGAAGCTGCAGTAGTTTATTATAAGACATTTATTCGAGAATACCCTGATTCCAAATATACCGATCAGGCTCAACTTAATTTATGTGAGCTTCTGATAAAACTGGATCGGAAAAATGAAGCTAAAGAGATATTGAAAAAACTTGAAAATAGCGACAAAAGTAATACTGTTACCAAAGCAAAACAGTTAATGATGCAAATTAAATAACGTTTCTGGCGGTAGAGAAATGAATCCGATAGGTGTTTTGGGCGGGATTTTTGATCCTGTCCATAACGGACATCTTGCACTGGCGGTTTTGGCAAAAGATTTTTTTAAACTTGATAAAGTCCTTTTTGTTCCTTCAGGTAATCCACCTCACAAAAAATCTTCTGTAAATTGTTGCGCTTCAGACAGACTTGAAATGTTAAAAATTGCACTTTCAGGTGAACCGGATACCCAAATCTGGGATCTTGAAATTAAACGCAGCGGTATTTCATATACCGTAGATACCCTTTACGAACTTAAAGAACTCTTTCCTGGTCCTCTTTTTTTCATAATCGGATCAGATAACCTTGGTGAACTAACTACCTGGCATAAATATAAAGAGATACTAAACCTTGTTACTTTATGCGTTGCTCATCGACCTGGTTTCTCTTTCAAAATACCTTCTCAGATTGAACAGGCAAATATCCTTAGATTCCCATCACCTGAATGGGGGATCAGCTCTACTATGATCAGAAGTTATCTTCAAAAAGGTTATTCCTGCAGACACCTTCTCCCCGAAGATGTGATTGAGTATATTTCGAATAAGGGACTTTACCAAAATTAAACCCTGGTTGTCTGATTGAGGCAACGATCGACATGAATCAGAGGAAAATCCATGGTTTAAAAATTAACATGAATTCGATTTGAAGGAGCAATTGGTGACATCGGCATCAATGAAATCTGGTGAATATCGGCCTGCAAGAAAATATATAGGTGTCCATTTCCGTTGTTGCAATATTTATTACAGAATATATAGAAACAGCAACGCAACTGCGTATGAGGGTTACTGTCCCAAATGTCACAAAAAAGTATATATAAAAATTGGTGAAGGTGGAGTTCAGAATCGTTTTTTTGAGGCGTATTGATGGTTACAAGAAGAGATGTATTAAAAGGCCTGGCTGCACTTTATGGAGTTGCTGCTTCTGGTAAAATATCTGCAAGTGAAAACTATCATGAAGCAAGGTACTGGCATATTAACTCTGATATAATTATCTGTGAATTGTGTCCTGTTGAGTGTAATCTTGCTCCGGGAAAAACCGGAAGGTGTCGTAACCGGAAAAATTTAAACGGCAAGTTAGTATCTCTGGGGTATGCAATGCCCTGCGCGGTTCATGTCGATCCGATTGAAAAAAAACCGCTTTACCATATTCTGCCTGGTGCACGGACATTTTCTGTTGCAATTGCAGGATGCAATTTAAGATGTAAAAATTGCCAGAATCATACCATAAGTCAGGCTAGCCCGCTTCAGACTGACAATACATATCTTCCACCCGAAAAGGTAATTGAGGAGGCCAGACGGACAAATTGCAGTGTTGTTGCATACACATATACAGAGCCAACAGTGTGGATTGAGTATATGCTTGATGTTGCGTATCTGGCGCATAAAAATGGTTTAAAAAACGTATTGATTACATGTGGATACATAAATCCGGAACCGTTTGAAGATCTGGCAAAGTTGCTTGATGCCGCTAACATTGATTTAAAGAGTTTTGATGATTCGGTTTACAGTGACCTCAATGCAGGAAAACTGGAACCTGTTTTGTCAACAATTAAAATGGCCGTTAAAAACGGTGTCTGGCTTGAAATTACCAATCTGATTATACCAAAATGGAACGATAAACCAGATATGATAAGGAACATGTGCAGATGGATAAACCGAAATCTCGGGACTGATATACCGCTGCATTTTTCCAGATTTTATCCAATGCATAAGCTCGCTCATTTGTACCCGACTCCACACCAGACTCTTAAACAGGCTCGTGAAATCGCACTTAAAGAGAAACTGAGGTATGTATATATTGGTAATGTTCCAGGTGAAGATAACAATACTTACTGTCCTGAATGTAAGAAGTTGTTAATAGATCGTAACGGTTATATCATAAAACAGAATCTGATAAAAGATGGGAAATGTACCGGGTGTGGTTTTTCCATAGCAGGAGTCTGGGATGTTTAACAGAAATCTGAATTTGTTAAGAAAATTTGCAGGAGGGATGGTTCTGATGACAGGTTTATACAGTCAGTCGTTTGCAGAAGAAATAATTCGAAAGCCGGCAGTTGCTGGTCAGTTTTATCACTCGGACGCCGGTGCTCTTGAAAAAGAGATTGGCAGTTATCTGAAAGAGTGTAAAAAAAATGTTTCCGATTCGAGGCTTCTGATCTGCCCACATGCAGGGTATATGTTCTCTGGACCCGTAGCAGCAAATGGATTCGCTGCTATGGATAAAAATGCAAGGCGTGTATTTCTGATCGGACCGTCCCATTATCAATATATTGATGGAATCGGGATTACTGTAGTTGATTATTATCAGACCCCGCTTGGTAAAATTAAAGTTGACAGAGAGATAGCAGATAAACTGCTGGCAGACCCTGATGTTAATGCTCTGTCGTTAAATGACCAGGATCGGGAGCATTGTATTGAAGTTCAGCTTCCATTTTTACAGGTTGTTCTGAATGATAAATTCAATATTGTTCCGATTCTTACTGGTAATATGGATCCCAAAAAAACTGCAGACCTGATTTTCCCGTATATTGATGAAAATACAGTTGTTATTGCTTCATCTGATTTATCTCATTATTACAGCCAGGATAAAGCAAGGAAAGTTGATGATAAAACTATACAAACGATATCGTCTGGGAACACAGAACTAGAAATAGATGCGTGTGGTAAACTGGCAATCAAGGCCGTGATGTATCTGGCAAAAAGAATGAAACTTTCACCGATACTGCTGGATGCCCGTACATCGTATGAAACTGCACCGGCTGCGTGTTCGAAATCCAGAGTTGTCGGATATGCTTCCATTGCGTATTGCTCCCGTAAAAACGAAAAAATATCTCAAAATAGTGTAGAAAAAAGAACTGGTGAAAAAGATAAAAAATCTTTTTTTGAACCACACATTAAAAAATTCCTTCTTGAACTTGCCAGAGAGAATCTTGAAACAGCGGTTTACGGTAAAAAAGCTGTAATCCCCAAAGTACTGCCACCGGAAATAAAGGAAAATCGGGGATGTTTTGTAACATTGACTATTGATGGACAGTTAAGGGGATGTATCGGATATATTGAACCAATAAAACCATTATATCAGGCAGTAATAGATAATGCCTGTAATGCAGCATTGAAAGATACACGATTTACCCCTGTAAAATCTCAAGAGCTTGAAAAAATTAAAGTTGAGGTTTCTGTTCTGACAAGACCGGAAATTCTGCAGTACAGTGACACAGATGATTTGTTAAATAAATTGATTCCGGGTGTTCATGGTGTTATCCTTGAAAAAGGACCATATAAATCAACATTCCTGCCACAGGTCTGGGAAAGCCTTCCAGATAAAAAAAACTTTTTGCAACATCTTTCAATAAAAGGCGGCATGGGTATTGACGGTTGGAGAACAGCTAATGTCAAGACATACAAAGCTTTTCATTTTCAGGAACCATAGTGAGTGATGATCAATCCGGTTTTAAAAGTTAAAGGGATATTGGCCGAAAATAGCCGGTATCTTTTCCTTTTTTCTACCGGGTATTTTGCTTCGATTGTCCAGATCATATTTCTGAGGGAATGTCTTGCCATCTTTTCGGGAAATGAGCTGATAGTTGGACTGGTAATAGCAGTGTGGCTTGGAGCAGGGGCTTTGGGGAGCCGGGCAGGATGCAGGGTTAAAACAATTGAGAATCGTTACATTGCCCTGTTTTGTATTTTTTCGCTTATGGCTGGTCTTATCCTGTTAAGGGCAGTCCCTTTGCTTCTTAATCCTGGTGAATCGGTTTCACCTCAATTGATTTCCATTGCACTTCTGGTAACTGAATTTCCAGGTTCGTTCTTTGCGGGCTTTGCATATGGTATGCAGAGCAGAATGGCGGATGGTAAGAGGCTGTATCTATGGGAGAATTCAGGAAGTTTAGCTGGCCTGATTATAGTTTCTGCAGGAATTCTGCTCGGCGTACCAAATGGTCATCTTGCTGCTGTGGCGGCTTTCCCCCTTTTGTTCCATTTAATACCGTGCAGATACTGTTTTGTTATGGGAACAAGTATTCTTGTAATTGCGGTTTCGATGGATTCCAGATCCAGAACCTGGAAATATGTTCTTGACGTTTCAAAGATAGAATATGGAAATGAAAGTGAAATAGCGTATTCCAAATCAGAAGGGCAGGACCTTGTTTTAAAAAATAATACGATCCATTACACCGATCTTTCATTCCCACTGCTGGAACAAGCTGTTCATATACCGTTATCGGTTAGGAATAATAATAATCGGGTTTTGGTAATTAATGATATGGGTCATGTACGGGAACTGGAAAAATATGACAATTTGGAGACTGTCTGTACCAGAAGTGAACCGGTTCTGGCGAAAAAAACGAACTGCTTTACAAAGCTGTCAGGTGAATTCATTGGTACAGAATCTTGTGATGTCATAATTCTGGGTAATGATATTCCTGAAACCATATCTCAAAATCGCTTTTTTACTGAACAGTTTTTTAAAAGGGTGAAAACTTTTTTAACTGGTGATTCCGCAGTTTTATCATTTACGCTTAATTTTAATTCCAGTTATCTCGACAATTATGAAAAAAAAATCAGGGACATTCTGTTTCTTACACTCAAAAAAGTTTTTAATAATGTAAAGATATTTCCCGGGCATGGTTACACTTTCCTGGCTTCAGATGCCATTTTTGAGTTGCCCGATACCTGCCTGGTGGAAACAGACTATCTTCAGGGGTACATTTTCCCTGATCTTACAATTCAAAAAATTAAAATTGCGAACAATGTATCAGATAAAGTCAACTGCAATACAGTTAATAAACCTGTAATACTTTCATTGTCTCTTAAACGGTATCTAAAGCAGTATAATGTGCAAATTAAAACAGCTATGTCCATTCTGGTTATGGTTTCTATAATTGTAATAGTAATGTTTTGGGGGAAAAGGTCTGGCGTTTCAGTTGGCACAACCGGTTTTTCGGTAGCAATTTATTCATTAATCATTTTACTGCTTTACCAATCCGTATATGGAAATCTTTACTCCAGAATTTCAATACTTATGATTGGATTATCTGCGGGTTTTATCATAGGAAGTCATATAAAAACATTTCCATACTCAGATTTTATTACTGGTATTTATCTGTCAGTTACTCCATTTCTGATTATTAAAAGTATATACATGCCTTTTTCAGGCTTTTTTTAATGCATATGGGAGCCGGTATTCTTTCCGGTGCCCAATTTGTCTCAAGAAAGCATTGCCGATGGGGAGATTTAAATGGAGCTGATCTTGGCGGGGGAATACTGGGCACAATATTGGGCACTACAATTATGATGCCGCTAATGGGTGTAATAAATACAGCAGCTTTTTTATTTATATTGAAAATGTTATCGGGTGTTATTGGCAGGAAGTGGAGGGATTAAAGTTTGTGTAGCGAGTGAAGGTCAGGCATGTAAACTTTTAAACTGCTGTAACTGAATAAATCAGAATCCATTTGAACTGATGCAACGTGACAATCTTCTGAATTATATATTCGAAAATAAATATCGGATGCAAGGTCATGAGGAAGTTAAAGCCGTTTACAAATCCGGCCACACAGGGCTTTTTACCCCTGAAATTCTATAAGGATTATTGTTTCTTAAATAAAGTTTTAATCAGGATTTGTTATAACGAAACCCAAAAGCAGTTCCACATATGCCCCCTATGATATGCGCAAATTGTGATATGGAATCCTGCTGAAAAGAATCGTATACTTCACGGGTCAGAAAAATAAGGATTATACAGATAAATGTCAGTGGAATATCGCCAGACCTGAAGTTTGTAAAAGATACCAGAACGATAAACATAAAAACAATGCTGCTCGATCCAAGAAGACCATGACTGAAGAGAAGTGTGTTTAGAATGCCGGTAATACATGCTGCTGTAATTATCATAATCAGGAGCCGTTTTGTCCCATATCTTTCTTCAAGAACAGGTCCAATCAGGAGAATGAATGTAAAATTACCCATAAAATGAGTCCAGTCTTTATGACCCATGACATGCGAAAAAATTCGCCACCAGGTTAATGGATCAGAAACACTCATATCAGGAAGTGCCGTAAAAAACTGTAGTATCAATGTGTTGCCTGTAGACTGGCTGATAAATAGAATACCGAAACAGATAAGCGTAAATGTAAGAATCAAAGGCGAATTATAACGGATTTTAAGCATTTTTTCCTGTTTTCAGGTTTAATAGTTCATATAAGGTGTTTTAAAACATTGCAACCTGGTATCTTGATCATGCATAATAATCAAGACAGCAAAATCTTTATTCATTAAAATAGTAATTGCCTGGGCAGCAAGTCACCTGCTGTTATTGACTTAACTGTTCCGGAAACCTATAATTTCTGAATATGTATTGGCTCTCATAATACATTGAATCCTTTATGCCTATGTTCTTGAAAAAGATCCATGCAAAGGAATCGAATGATTTGCAAGAAAAAAAACTCTTGAAAAATCCTCAGTTTTAAAATATTGGTAATCATTTTTATGCATGATCTGATAAATGTCAGAAACCTTCTAAGTAAACGACTGTTTTTCGTTCTGTTGTTCTTCCTGATAGTTCTTGTTGGTAATTTTATTGCATATAAAATTGTACATATCCCTGCTCAGCTGGAAATAACTGTGATCGCGGCTGTATTTCTTTTTTATCCTGTTTTAAGGTTTCCGAAAACAGGGTTATATATTCTTTTTATCGTTACCCCGTTTATTCCGTTTATAAGGCGGCTTTATTATTTGCAATATAATCGTCCTTCAGTTGATGCACTCATAATCTTTAGTGACCTAATAATTGTGTTTGTCATAACAGGTCTTTTTTTTGTATTTCGGGAGAAAGGTTTGTTTGATCGGAACATGAAAGAAATACAATTGACAGTCCTGATATATTTCTTCTATTTATTATTAAGAGTATTTATCATGAATATTCTTCCAGTAAGCGAAGCAGTTATACGATTCAAGTTATACGGACCTGCTGTTTTACTTTTTTTTGCAGGTGGTATATATGCCACGGATTTTCAACTGTTAAAAAAAATATGGATTATTACAGTTGTTGTCGGAATTGTCTCTTTTGTCTATGCACTTAAACAGTTGATAATCGGGTATAGTGAATCAGAGCAACTCTGGTTTTCATCAATTTCTTTCACAACCCTGTTTATTAAAGGGGTAGCTCGTCCTTTTTCATTTTTCCAGTCACCTGCCGCATTTGCAGATTATATGCAGTTAGCAATTATTGGTGTAATGATTCTTTCACCATGGAACAAATCCGTTTTTGTAAAGTATTTATTATATTTTCTTTTTCCGTTCTTTTTTTACGGGGCTCTTATTACTTCAGTCAGGTCGAACTGGATTGGAATTTTTATATCTTTTCTTCTTCTCGTTATCACCATTAAAGTCAAAAGTAATAAAAGACGTCTGTGCTCCCTGTTTTTACTGGGACTGGTATTTGTTGTTTTTAACTATCTGGATGCATATGTAAACGAGGGGCTTGATTTTGCAAATCTTGTTTCAGTACTTGTAAATTCGTTGGATTTTCAATATATGGATCTGCTGGTTACCGAAAGAGTAGGTGCTATTGTTAACCCTTTCAGTGAATACTCGATGATTTCACGGATAGCACTGTGGAAACATTTGCTGGTTTTGACATCTGATCCGTTGATGGCGCTATTCGGGCGTGGCCTGGGAGCACTGAAATCAGACTCAATCTATTTTACATATCTGGCAGAATTCGGTTATCCGGGTATGTTTTTTATAACTGCTTTCCAGATATTTATTGTCATAAAGGGGCTCAGGCTTATTAACAGAACCAGCTCTAATCTTGTTTTATTCCTGGCAAAAGGAATCACTATTATGAATCTGGTGTTCTTAATTGTTAATAGTACCGGTTCTCACATTAACTCGTTTCCGGGTGATATCTATTACTGGTTCTGGAATGGGGTATTGTTAAAACTGGAAGCATTGGAAAGAGCCAGGATTAATCATGAAGAAAAAAATTATGATTACTCTGGATTTCCCGCCTGAATATGGCGGAATACAGAGGTATCTCTATAACATTGTAAAACATACTTACTGTCCTGCTGATATTGTGGTTGTCGGGAGCAGGCGAAATTACAATTACAATGATAAAAACATCCCATGTAACGTATCATATTTTTCCAATCCTCTGAGTGTTATAAATAAGAAGTTTTCTCTTATACCATTAATTCTGTATCTGTTGAGATTCAGAAAGAAATTCTCTGGTGATATAGATATTGAATGCGGAAATCTTTATGCTGCAATCGCACCTCTTGTTTTAAACTTCGTATATGGTATTAACTATTCCGTTTTCTGTTATGGAAAGGAATTGATAACACTTCAGAAAAAAGGATTAAAAACGTTTTTCCTTCGTTTAGTATTAAACAGGGCCAAAAAACTCTATTATATAAGTTCTTATACAGCTCAATTGATTCGCAAAATCTGTCCGGAGAAAAGTCTGTCCTGTTTGCCGCCAAAAATCGAGTCAATTTATCTTTTAAACAACGATTCTTTTGGGAAAACCTATGAAAAATTGTGTCTGCTTTCTGTGGGCAGGCTTGTAGAGCATAAAGGACATGAGTATCTGATTTATGCAGCAAAAGCACTACCCCGGACAATACAATGGACACTTACGATAGCCGGTTCAGGTCCGTACGAAAGGTATCTCAAAAAACTTGCAGAAAAACTGAATGTAAGCGACAAGGTATTTGTTAGGACATCACTCGATGACAACAGTTTGCGCAAGGAATATCAGAAGGCAAATATTTTCATATTTCCTTCTTTGGAAACGAAAACAGGTACAGAGGGGTTTGGAATAGCATTGCTCGAGGCCATGGCGTATAAATTACCGATTATAGCCTCCCGAACCGGTGGAATAATGGAAGTTATTGAATATGGGCGATGCGGGATTTGTGTAAACCCGGGAGATCCTGATGAAATAAAGGTGGCAATATTAAAGCTGGTTGGTAATCAGCAACTGCGCGAAGAATTAATAAAAAATGCAACTGACACCTTGTTGAAAAATTATGTGTGGTAAAAAAAAACATAAAATATTATTCATGAATCATTGGGCACAGCATACAGGCGGGGCTGAACTGTCGTTGATTGATATTATTAAGGAAACTTCAAAATATGAGAAAACATATTTGATATCATCAGAAAATGGTAAACTGATAGAAGAATCCGGAAAAAGCGGTACTGAATGCATAATTATTCCTTTTGAAAAATCACTTTCGCTTTTGCGAAGGGATAATTTGTTCTTGTTAACAATAGTAAATTGGAAAGTAATAATATCTTTTCTGTTTTATATTTTAAAATGCAAAAGGGAAATCAGTCGGTTAAGTCCGGATATCATACATGCGAATGTTCCGAAATCCCATGTAATACTGTTTTTATTGTACCTGACAGGGTATTCCGGAAAAATGGTTTTCCATATAAGAGAAATATTCGCTGTGAATTCATTTGCATACTTCATTTATTACTTATTATTTCCTTCAAGAAATGCGAAAGCGATTGCAGTTTCCAATGCTGTATTCAGATCTTTGCCAAAGAGAATAAGGAACCGAACGTCTGTAATTTATAATGGAGTAAACGTAAATACCCAAATCAAATGCAGACTGTCTAAAGATCCGCAATTTTTATATCTGGGCAGGATTGTGCCCTGGAAAGGGTGTGATTTATTGATTAATGCATTCGCTAAACTTGTAAATAAATATGCCTGTCGCGCCGGAAATCTTGATCTTGTTGGGGGAACGTTCTATTGGGATGAGTCGTATAGGGAAAAACTGAAACTTATGATCAGCGATTGTCATCTAGATGGCAGGGTTAATTTATTGCCCTATACCGATCGAACCGAAGATGTGTACGGTTCACATGATATTTTCTGCATAGCATCAACCCGGGAACCTTTCGGCAGGGTAGTTGCAGAAGCCCAAGGGTGGGGATTACCAGTAATCGCTTTTAACAGTGGGGCAATATCGGAAATTGTTATAGACAAGGAGAGTGGTTTTCTGGTTAACACCTTTTCATGCGATCTGTTTTTCAATGCTATGGCAAATTTTATTGAGAATCCGTCCTTAATAACAACAATGGGTATTGCAGGGCAAAAGAGGATTCAGAAACTGTTTTGTAAAAACCAGCAGATACCGCTTATAGTAAAAAGCATTACGGAAATGGATTGATTATTACAGAATCCCATAAAGGTAAATTACAGTAATTACAGCAATAAAAAAAACTGTCAGAAGAAAAAACCTGAATTTTTTCCGTTTTTTATTTCTCAGGTTTTTTGAGTTAAATACAATGGAAGATTGATATAGCTTTGCGTTTAAGATCTGTTCTTTGAAATATGCATCGGGAGTAATTGAAATGGTTTCTTCAGTGATAACCGAATCTGAAATTGATGATAATGAATCCGGTTTTGCAGCTTCGTTTTTATTACCCAGATACTCTTCAATCGAAATGGCAGTAGTTTCCGGAGGAAAATCTTTATCAATCAATTCTACAGTAACGGTTTCGGGGGGGAACGGAATATCATCATGAATATTTTTGATACCAGGGTTATCTGTTTCCATTATCTTGCTGTTTTCATTATCTTGAGTACCAGGTGATAATGCTTCACTGATTGGAACCCACTGATCATCAAGAATTACATTTCCACCTTCAAGCTGTTCAAGGAAAAATAACTCTTTTGTAACTTTTTCTGCCAAGGTTATCCAGCAGCCATGTTCATCAAGAACCATTCCGCTATATACTTTTTGTTCAATTCTTTTGGGGATTGTCATCGTTTTTCCTGCTCAGAAATATGAGATACTGTCTGGGTCAACAATATACAGACTGTTTGTATTTGATTTTTGATTTTCCGGAGATCTTCGGGATTGAGCAGGACCCTTTTTTGAAGTGGTGTTGCTATTCTTTTTTAGAGCAGACACTCTTGACGAAGGAGATTTGGTGCTATTGTCTGATTGTGCTTTTGCATCTTTTTGCATTGTATCCAGTTCCCGTGGTGATGGTTCGCGATCCGGGTTAAGTCTGAAGAAAGTATCGTATTCTGATTGAGCCTTCTGGTAATTTCCTTTTTTTCTGTAAATATCAGCACTGAGTTCAAAAGGTGTAATCTCACTGTTATTCAGTTTTTTCAATTCAGATAATAACCGAAGGGCCTCATCATGCTCTTCACTGTATATTTTACTGAGGATGTTTGCTGTTAATCGGTCACGAAGCGAATTGATCTTTAACTCATTATAAAAATAATAACCTGCACCAACAGTTAAAACCAGCATGGAAATACACAAAAAAGTTAAAAAGATTAAAATCCCTTTACCGGATTTTGGGTTTAGTTTCAGCTTTTTTGCAAGATCACTTGCTTTAATTTTTTGAATCTGGATGGCTGCATATCCACACTCGTTGGAATCCGGAAATTCTGTTATCAGCTTTTCGTAATATTTAACAGCTTCTGGAATACGATTTTCGTGATATTGATATTTATATGCCGTTTCATAAAGCTCTAAAGGCGTCTTTTCCATTCAGGCTCCTTTTTTATCATAGAACTACTCCTGATAGATTTTACGATTAAAGATTAAATAACTCAAGCATGAACAATTAATTAATACCCTTTTTTAATGTTCTTTAAAAGAGATTTGATCTGTTTATCAGACATTGATTTTGCCTGTGATTCTGCTGGGGTATATTTTTTGCAAATAAAATTCTGTTCTCCGCCAAAAGACACAACGCCGGATGCACCACCTTTGCGTTTAGCCTTGAATTCTGTGCAGTTCTGTTTCATTTTACAATTGAAACAAGATGCGTCTTTATTTCTGTTGAGGTGAGAAAATCCCTTTTTTTCCAGATTCTCATCTTTCC
>JAAYEB010000195.1 GCA_012728995.1 Fibrobacter sp.
AGCCTTTCCCATTTCATATGAAAGTGCTCGTTGATATATCACTTCCTGAAAACCATTTCCTAAAAACTTATGTACCTCATAACCGGCACCAATAATCTTTTCAGTTATTTCTTTATATTTTAACTCTGTCATATTATCAATACCGTGAAATCGTTTTATTAAACCCTGATATTCGGATTAAAACTAAAATTTGTTTACTTTATTAAATTAGTATTGGAAAGCGACATATGCAAAGGAAAGTGTCTGAATCACTGATTGACACTGATTATGAAATTTCACTGAAAGACAGGGATGATTACAAACTATCAATATTTATCAGTGTAATTCGTGCAATCTTCTGGGTCCGTGATTCTGACAATGTTTTTAAGGTTCGAATCTCTTAACCTTCATACTTTTAATTCGATTATCACTGATTATGAAATTTCACTGAAAGATATTGATGATTACAAACTATCAATACTTTTCAGTGTATTTCGTGTAATCTTCCCAATCCGTGATTCTGACAATGTTTTTAAGGTTCGAATCTCTTAATCTGCATATTTTTGTTTTTGTACATAAATTTCTTACTGTTTCCACTTCAGTGGATTAAGAAACACAAGCTCTCCGCGGCCGTTATGTTGAGCATAACCTGCACCAGAGAATGCGGCTTTTATTGTTCGAGTCCCGGTAACCTCATTTACTTATTGAGCGAGGATAAAAAATGTTTTCGAGCGGGCGAGTTTAAATAGCATAGACTACAAAATTCCGGTAGCAGCCCGGTATTGATAATCATTAATACTGCCGCTTTTCATGGTATTTCCATCAGGTTCACAAATATATACTTCATGTGAAGGTCTGTTAATGACTTTGAATCCACATGTTTTTAAAATCGACATAACGGCACTATGATTTGGGACCCACCAGTTGGTTGGATCACCAGCAATACAATTTTCTACAAAAGAAAGTTTGGGCCACCCTGGTTCACTCAGGATTTCTCTTTCATAAAGGTCAACATCTGATCTGGCTTCGTAATCCTCTTTATCCGGCATGGTCATTGTCTGAAAAACCATCATCTTTCCTGTTATTCTTGAGATTATATCAAGTGAAAGCAGTGGATAACGCAGATGGTAAAAGACACCCATATACCATATAATGTCAAATTTTGTTTTAATTTTCGACAATTCATATATTTGTTTTTCTTCAAATCTTACCTTATCCTTGAGATTCATTAAATTGGCAGCCCAGTCTGCCTGTTTAAGATAATGAGAATCGATATCTATTCCAGTAACAGACGCTCCCCTTTTTGCAAGTTCCAAACTGTAAAAACCTGCATTACAGCCGATATCCATAACAGTCCATCCATTCAGGTCATCAGGTATAAAAGGAGCTATTTCGACCCATTTAAATGATGGAAAATCACCTAGTACATGATCGGGTGCTGTCTGTATACCATTTACCAAATGCAAGTTATGAAACCAGGGTCTCATTTCCTTGATCTGTCGAATTATTTTATTTTGTAGCATTTCTATTTCCAGTCATCATTTTTCAGGAGCTGAATTTTAAGAAACTCACGAAACTTTCTCTTTAAAACCGCGAATCTCTCTTTTTCTTTCGTATCCGGTACCGATAAATTTGCAAGTGTAATATACCCGATGCGAAATGCACAATATGCTGTCAAATAAAAAGGAAGACGTGATTCTATATCAACATCGTTTGTTAATCTGATATAATGATCAACAAGTTTTCTTTTCATCTTTTCTTCTAATTCAAATTCAATCATGAAGCCGGCAATGTCCCAGGCGATATTCTGGCAACCAATAAAAAACTGATCGCTCCAGTGTTCAAGTGAATCCACTTTTTTAAACCCGTTTTCTGTCTTTATCCATTCATGTGACATCACATGACCATCAATAGCGACTACATTGTGTTGATATGATGATGAAGGAAACTGTTTTATAACCCTTTGGGCGTTTTCTACCCATTCACTCCCCAATCCTTCAGTTGTGTTTTGTAAAATCATTGCAGTCATGTTTTCCCATGTCGCGGTTAACTCCGCGGTAAATTCATTGTTGATTAAAGCGAAATATTCAGCAACAAACTTTATAAATTCTTCATCAACATTCTCAGGTTTCATTGGAACACCTTCAATAAATGGCATAATTACAAAACCATTTGCATAGCCCCTTATTTCGGGACAGAAACGGGATTTTCCGAGCACAATTCCTCTTTTAATTATCTCTTTTCCATAGTTTCCCAAACCAGCAAATTTTGCCAAAAGGATTGTGTTATTTTCTTTCCCTTTACCTTTTAAAAGGTATTTTCTTTTTTCATGATGAGGATGAACGGCTGGATAATCTTTTTCCGATTGAATTAAATGCTTTCTCCACAAACCAGCAGAAAACTCTTTCAGGATATCACAATTAAATCCGGTTTCCAGTTTCCCGCTTTTAATCCATAAATGTTGAAATTCACCTACAAATTTTTCGAATCCCGGCCATATTTCTCGTGCAGTCTTTGAAACAAAATTTCTCCCGTCAGATTCCCAACTTGGAAAAATAACAATCTTTTTTGGATCAACGCCCAGGATTAACAGTTTGTTTACAGTTCCTCCGATAGTTGACCCACTCAACCCAGGCCCCTCATCTACTATGATAAACCATAAATGATTATTATCCCTGACAAAGTTCTCCAGTTCCCTTGATAGTACAAGATAACGAGAAAATGGATGTCCCTTTAAACGAACCGTAAATGAGTGTACATTACAATTATTATTGATGAGCTGTGCAGACACCAATGCAGAGAGCTGTGTACCTATACTTCTTATTCCTATACAAACCACATTACCAGGTTCGTACTTTTCATAAAATCTATCGGCTGCATCAATATAGGTTTCAGGATATAAGCCATAATATACGAATCCCTCAGGAACATTTACTTTTATATTTCCTGGTGTTTCCATTACTCTGATTTTATTTATTGTATTTCGAATATGATCTGTTTCATCAGAAAGTGTTTTCCCATTCCATAGTTTACATACAATTTTGCCTGAGTTAATAGAAAGCGATCTGCACAGTTTTATCAGCAAAGCACTGGTTTCACCATTTTCGCCACTTAAATAATCTGTTATTCCGGTTTCCAGTTCACCACAGTCTATTAACAGATCAATAGCATCCTGATAGTTTATTTTTTCCTTTTCAACATTTTCCAGACCGGAATAAATCCGATTTATATAATCTTCAGTTATTCCAATACTGTGATGATTTCTAAAAACAATCATATTGAATCTCATCCACGTTGCAATTTACACCATTCAAGACCGGTCCATAATCACTTGTTTCCAGAATTGTAATGGATGCAGTATCTATTGAAAACCTGTTTATCATATCTAACGGAAAACCGGCATAATTTATAATCGCAGTTTTGATTGTATCACAATGAGAAACTGTTATTATATTACCGTTAAACAATTTTCTTTTTCTTTCGATAAAATTACATATTCTTGCCTGTACTTCGATCATCATTTCACCACCAGGTATTTTGAACCTGCCCTTTGCTTCATTAAACTCTTTCCACAATGGATCACAAGACAGCTCCTTAAAAGCCATGCCGGTCCATTTACCGTAATCCACCTCATCAAGCTCTTCACATACAACAGGTTTTGCATTTATTTGCTTACCAATAATTTCTGCTGTTTCAACTGTCCGTTCCAGAGGTCCGGTATAAAGGGCACTAACAGGGATATCCTTCAATTTCGTGGCCAGCATTTCTATTTGGTGCTTTCCTGTTTGGTTTAATGAAATCCCTTTTTTTCTTCCGGCAATATATTTGCCAACAGCATCACACATTCCATGCCTGACAAGAAAATACCTGGTCATTTTTTAAAAACCCTTATTTGACAGTTGTATTTATTGTAAGGTTTCCATTTATACTTGTACGATTCGTTTCCCCGTAAAAAATCAAAATATTTCAATCTCTTTTTAACGGCATCATCAATAACGTGATATAGCATTACCGTTCCTGGACTGTATTTTTCCATAGTGGGGTCGAATCCACCCAGATATGCGTAAGCGGTATCATTTTTTGTAAATATATAATATGCTGCAACTGCATTTTGGCCTATTCTCATTATGTAAACATCAACCATTTTCCTGTTTTTAAGCTCACTCGAAACTTTCCTGTAAAACCGCAAAAGAGTTTCTTCTTTCATTACTCCCGGGAGCATTCTGCTTTCCCATCTGGCACGATGCAGCCACACCAGTTCATCAAGGTTTTTTATAATATCTTTTCCTGAATCAGTTGAGATATTAACATTCTCATTTAACTCGATTTTACGGTTGCATCTCCGGATATTGTTCCTGAATTTTTTTGACATGATCTTAAACAGTTTATCCATCGAGTCGGGAAGAACGAGATACGGACATGTGCTCTGTATAAATATTTTACCGGACAGGTTTTCCGGCATTCTACTTTTTAACAGAATGCTTTCCTGTTTTAACTCCTGAAAATCACACTCATCCCATTCCTTTTGAATATCAGCTACATATTTCCAAACATGTTCAATTCCCTTAACAGAATACTGCGGATCTATCAGAACATCAAGATAATCAGAAATACCGGTTCCCATTAAACACAATATACTCCTTTTTTCTTTTTTGTATATAAAAAAGGGAGCAATACCAACAAGTTTGTCATTATCCCACAATGACAAGACCCTCATTCTGTCACAACCAAAATATTGCCACCAACAATAAAGCCAGTATGGAGACTGAAACGGTGAAGCCACCAGGCAGTTATCGTACAATCTTTCCCATTGCGGAATTAATTGTTTTAATGATTTTTCATCATTAATTTCATATGATTTCATATTATCTATCAAGCGCATTTTTTTGTTTTGCTATTATTATCGATCCGGTTATCAGTATCAGATCCGTTGTATTCTGTTAACCTGCTATATAACTGGAAATATTGATTAACCATTTTATCGATAGAATAATTTTCCTTTACATACCTGTAACAGTCACAAGAATTTATCAGATGCGTCATGTTAATCGCTTCTGCCATTTCTTTTTCATCATTTACCAGATATCCATTATACCCATCTTTTACTATTTCATTAAGCGCACCTGCTCTAAATGCAATAACCGGGGTTCCATAAGCCATCGCTTCAAGTGCAACAAGAGAACTGGTTTCCTGAACAAGGCTTGGTATCAAAAGGCATCTTGCAGAACAAAGTAATCTTTTTTTCTCACTGATTCCTGCACTTCCAATGAAACGGTATCTGAAGTTATCACATCTTGGAAGAATCTGTTCCCGGTAGTAATTTAGATGTTCCATATAAGGGAAAACTGTCCCTGCATGCAGATGTGCCATTTTTGCTTTCCTGGCTGCATCAAATGCAATATGGTATCCTTTTTCCGGACAGATCCTTCCTATAGACAAAGTAAAGTTATGTCTTTTGCATCTTAAAGGTTGTAATGGCACTGGTATGCCATTATCAATAGCTCCAAGTAATCCATGAATATTGTTGCATGTAGAATTCTGATATCCTGAAACACAGTTATAATGAATGTTGTTTTTGTTTTTTGAGATAAATTCATGGTTATACCATGAGATGGGCAGATGTAGAGTTACTAAAACCGGAATTCTGATCGATGGTAAATATTTGTCAAAATCAACACCATGAAAATGAATCACATCAACATTTCTGATCCCGGCAACATTCAATATCAGTTTTTTGTATATTTTATAAGTTCTTTCACGGATCTGCTGATCAACTATCGAATCTGGAACCGGAGGCCCTGCAAACAACTCACCTTTTACATTTGAACCTTCTGAAGCGATAACAATTGAATTATATCCCCGATTTGTAATGGCATCATCAAGAGCCAACAATATCTGCTCAGCACCTCCTGCGGTATCTTCTTTGATCCTTGCAAAAGGGAATGCAACACTGAGAATTGTATTTAGTTTCATTTTTAATTTTCTCCAAGCCTTAGAACCCGCATAGCTTCATTTGCCAGTCTAAGCCATCTGCTGCTGCTCATTCCCCAGTGATAATAATCATAATAAAGTGTACCTTCATGCGGTAAAAGAGAAAAGTCATATGAGGGTGCATTTCTTAATTGTTCGTATTTTACAGTAAATTCCGATAATACATCTCTTTGCGTTCTGAAACACTCTATCATCTGTTTCTTCAAATTCTGTTCCATATTACTAAGCTTAATTTCAACCACTTCAGTATTTTCATCAGGAATAAACCTGTTTGTAATAATCTGATTGCTTCCATTACCATGATACGATGCGAACTCAACAACATCAGGTGTTTGTTTATTCTCCCTTTGAAGCATCCTGCATGCTGCCCATACTCCAAAAGCAGTTGCATCATGATCCGGATGTCCCCCTTCATAAGCATGTGCCAGAACAAGTTGAGGTTTCATCCTTTCAATCAACTCCACTATCCTTAATGATACCCCTGGTAAATTCAATGAAGCTTCCTGATCAATAAATTCCAGTGAAATACAATCTGGAGATTTATGTCCTGCCAGATTTAATGCAGAAATCATCTCTACTCTACGTTTCTTCGCGTAAGCCTGCCGTGATGTACATCCTGATTTAATCGCATCAATCATGTTTCTGGGAGATCCATCTGTAACATGAACGATCTGAACGTTTTTCAAATATCTAAGGAGCGATCCAATTCCTACCACTTCATCATCGGGATGAGCAGCTATAAGCATTGTTCTAAGGTCGTCAAAATTTACATTTTCATTTTTTATCAATTGTCTTAATTTATGTTTTGAACTCATAATTATATTTTTACCAATTGATCAAAAATATTATGACTTCCATAAATATTTATTTCTGCATTCACAATAAATCAGACATTACGAACCCGGCGCTGAACAATCAATTTTGGATCTCGATTCAGGAATTATAAACAGGCATGCTTTCTGAAAGCATGATCAATGCTTCACGATATCCATTTATTGTTCCTACATCAACATAAGCTTTGCCCGCTTTTGTTCCGTACGCAATCCCGCCGCTTTCGATATATTCATTTATCAGTGTACCCAGATATTCATCTTTACAGTTTCTTCTTTTCCATAATTCGTAAAGATACTGTAACACACTGCCACTCATTTTAACAGCACCCCAAATCCATTTTTCCTGGCAGTTTTTCTGTTTAACATGGATTTTTTTTATAAAACCCGAATTATCCATTGTAACTGCATCATAAAGCTCCGGATGCACAACCGGAAACAGTAAAAATGAAAGAGGACAGTTTCCAAGAGCACATAGACAATTTTCCGGAAACCATACAGTATCCGGTAAACCAATTATCACATAATCATCAATGCCAATAAGAGGTAAAGCACAAAACAAGGCATCACACAACCCTGAAGGATTCTGCTGAACAGTATAACAGAAGTATGCATTTCCCTGTCCCTGTCCATAATACCTGATTATATCCAGTTTACCTGGAGATATCACAACACATATTTTATTTACACCTGCCATTATCATCCGTTCAATAATGTATTCACTGATTGCCCGTGGTCGTTCTGTTTCTTCATTTCTGAAACTTCCTACCGGGAGGAGCTCCTTTGAAAATGCAAGCGGTTGAATCCGTGTTCCACTCCCTGCAGCCGGAATGATTCCCCATAATGAGCCCATAATTATGTTCCTTTAAAATTGTGATACAATTTTAACCAATTCTTCTGCTCTATGTTTGGCAGTATGTTGTGACAAGCATCTTTTTCTGGCTTGCATTGCGATTTTCAGGCGTTCTTCATCACTCATTTCAATTATTTCCACAACTTGCTGTGAATTTTCAGCTATCAAAATTTCCTCTCCCGGAATAAAAAAATTATCCAGTCCGTCCCACCAGTCACTTATCACGGCGACGCCACAAATTGCAGCTTCAAAAAGCCTTCCAGACGGACAAAATCCGTTTTTAGCCATAGCTTCTCTTGTAATATTCAGAGTAAATTTGCTTGAACAGTAGAAGGATGGATGGTCTGGAGGAGCAATGTGCTCATAATAACAGATGTTTTCACTCCATGGGAAATCATTAGGATACATAACCCCTCCCAGAATGAATCTTTTTTGAGGTACTTTTTTTGCGGGTTCAACGAATAATTCAACCAGTTTTTTTTGGCGGTCTGCTGCGAATGTTCCCATATACGAAAGGTCTCCGTTATAAATTTTCAAAATGTCAGATGGAAAATGAGTCTCTGAATCGGCACACCCATATAACGGAAATACTGAACTTGCCCCAAGTACTGATTTTAACTTCCCGAGTACTGCACCTCCTGTAAAACTCAAAATGCAGTCGTACATGCCTAAACCTTTATCAGGAATATAAGGCGGCCACGAATTGTTTTCTATACTTTGCAATGTGACAGGTGTATCCAGATCATAAAATATTTTTAATATACCGGTCATATTCTCAAGCGATTCTGTTACTGAAGCTGCATCGGGGCAATATGAAGTCACAATTGCAACATCAGCGTATTTAAACCTTATTCTTGCAGTAGTTTCAACCTGTATCCAGTTTTCATACAGTATTAACTCCATTCCATCAATTACTGTTAAATCCCTGTTGGAAGCATAATACTGAACATCTTTTTCAAAAAAAGTAATCCGGTGTCCCATACCTGCCAATGCCCGTATCAACCCTCGCCAGATTGTAGCATGACCATTTCCCCATGAAGAACTTACAGATAACCCAAAGATGACAAATGTCATTTCAGTCTCCCGACAGTTAAAAACGTGTTTTACTGAATTTTTTCAGATTTATTCCTCTGATTTCAACAAGGTCGTGATACATTGACAAAATACTGATTGAAGCTGTCGTGATTGTTATACGATGAAACATATCCAGAGAAATACCCAGATAATGGGCAATAACAGATTTTATTGGATCATTATGACTTACCAGAACCAGGGTCTTTCCCTGGTGTTTTCTAAACAGTTCTTCAATCAATTTGACCATTCTTGCTTCGACTTCAACCATCAATTCACCATCAGGAATAATTGTTCCGTTTCTATAGGAATGGAATTGCTTCCACTCTGGATCGGATTCCAGATCTGCAAATTTTTTTCCGGTCCAGTTTCCAAAATTGATTTCAACAAGAGGATCACATTTCTGAATTTCAATTGATCTATTTTGGGCGATTATATTTGCAGATTCGACTGTTCTGTCAAGAGGGCTTGCGTAAATGGCATCTATTTTTACATCAGCAAGGGATTCAGACAGTTTCTTCATTTGTTCGACTCCCTCGGGGCTCAAGTGTACATCCGGAAGTCTTCCAGGAACTCTCTGAGCCATGTCTATATTTCCATGCCGTATAAGTAAAATATCTGTTTTCACGATAATTTCAATCCGATGTTCACAAATAGACCTCTCGATCTCTTTGCTTAACAACTGTTAACCTGATTCATTTCTGCCAGAAACGAATAAATCAGGTGTTTACATGAGTCATTTTATACTATTCAGATTCATGTTTTATCGGTTTTATATTTTGAGTCAATGACATACCTTTTCACGATATCAACTGCAAACTGAGCGAATTCTTCTGGATAAATCGGAGGACTTGTAACTGTTGCCCGTTTTCCCCTTGATGGTGGAGTAAAACATAATGTTATGGTCGTATCAAAATCCTTCAACTTTTCCATTTTGAAATCAAACCACTTTGTTGCATCCTTTCTATGCCAATCTGCCCAGCTAATTCCGGTTCTAAGTTTTCTGACTCCCAGTTTTTTCAACCATTCAATTGCAAACAACAATCTGTGATCCTCATAATGAAACCACTGGCAAATACCCATTCCTGGATCAAAATATTTTATCGCCTGTTTTGGCTTTCCATTTGCATCTATCAGTCCCATGTAAAAATGACGGTAATATGCGCTCCCTTCACTTTCCCTGTGCCGTGTTGTAGCTTCCCAGGTTGGTGGAAGATCCAGAAGGCTATACCAGAAAATATTGGGTACCAGGTTCATAAGAAGTTCGTTCGTTCGCTTTAATCCAAAAACTTGTACTTCCTCAGCCCCGAAACTTGATGCACCAACTTCCGTAACCCATATCGGAAGCTGACATATATTTCTTATCTGCTTTACTTTTTTGGGCCATTCATCTATCATCCAGTGATTCCAGTCCAGCGGAAAACCATGTATTGCAACAGCATCATAATATTCCATTAATCCATAGCTTGCCAAAAGTGATATAAATTGTGGATCTATAGGTGATATCCCCCCCAGTATAATTTTGACAGTTGGCGCAACCGACCGGATACTTATTGCAGCGATTCTGGCCATTTCTGAAAATTCTTTCCATTCAGGATCAATCGTAAAATCCCAATGTGAAAGATTATTTGGTTCATTCCATATTTTTATTGCTTCTACCATACCCACTCCAATTTACAGCAGCAATAAAATCCTTGCCTTCTCTAGTTTTCCAAAAGCCGGAATCTAATGATGCAGAAGTTTTTGATGCCAATCAGTCAAATACCTATTTTTTGTAAACAATAGATTTATACAACAGATTATGTTGCTTCCTTCTTCTGGCTTCATGCACATAATTTTCCAGTTCTTCTGCCCTGTGTGATGCGGTATGCCTTGACATTACTTTCTTATGCGCACGAAGACCTGTTTTTATCCTTTCATCCTCGCTCATTGAACACAGATAACGGAGAGTGTGTTCCCGGGATGAACTTAAAAGTATTTCATCATCAAGTGAAAAAAAAGTACTTAACCCCTCCCAGTAATCACTTATTACAGGAACAGCACACGCCGCAGCTTCAAATAATCTGACACTTGGTGCATATCCCGCCTGTACCATATCTGCCCTGGTAATATTAAGAGTAAACCTTTGTGAATTATAGAACTCGCGATGTTTTTTTGGGGGGATATGTTCAAAATGAGAAATATTTTCAGGCCATGACAGTTTTTCCGGGTATTGTGGACCTGCAATAACAAATCGCCCCCGAGGCCATTTCCTTGCTGATTCAATAAACAGTTTTTCGAGATGTTCCTGCCTGTCTTCACTGTATGTACCCATATATCCAAAGTCATATTGTGCATCCATTTTTTCGGGATAATACAGTGAAGGATCTACAGAACAATACAATGGTCTTGCCATAGGAGAACCATAAAGTTTTTCAATTATCTCCAGCACCGGTCCTCCTGCAAATGATAAATACAGATCATAACTTTGAACAAGTTGAGGTGTCAGATACTCATAATTTCTCTTTAACAGTTTTGAAACCGTCACGGGTGTATCTATGTCATAGAATGCAGTCAGCCCCCTTGCAGTATTTGTTACCCACTCTCCAACAACAGCACCTTCCGGTACATATGAACCAACAACTACCAGATCAGCTCTTTTGACGACATGTTCGAATTTACTTTTCAGTTCATTAAACGATTTGTATAAACATACAGAAACATAAGGTGGATTTACCAGATCCCTGTTTCCTGCATACCATGGCATATCATGTTCCAAAAAAAGAATCTTATGTCCCCGTGATGCTAATGCTTTTGTCAACCCCCTGTATGTAGTTGCATGACCGTTGCCCCATGAAGAAGTTATTGTCAATCCAATGAAAACCATATCAAACGATGTCGTCATAATCACTGAACTGCCTCCCTGTTCGTTTCTTTACAGTTTTCTAAAACTTTCTCCACAAGTTGAGCTCTGTGTCTGTATGTATGCTCGGACAGTACCCGTTCTCTTGCTGCCTTTCCTATCTGTCTGGCATCTGTTAAAGTAAGATCCTTCAGATATTGAGCTACTTCATCTCCGTTTTCTGCGACAAGACATTCCCTGCCGGGTTCAAGAAACGTCTCAACTCCTTTCCACTTGTCAGTAATAATGCATGCACCGGCACCGGCAGCTTCGAAAATTCTTGTTGGGGGTGAAAAACCACATGATGCCATTGAGTTTCTATTTACATTCAGAACAGCCAGTACTGAACAGTTAAAACTGTTATGTTCATGTGTGTACACATGGCCTGTTTTTCTGACATTCACCATTTTTTCTGTATCTGTTTCCCATCCGTTTCCTCCAAGTAAAAATAACTTATCCTTTAATTTTAAAGCTGGTTTGAAGAAATATTCCTTTACACGTTCTTCCCTGTCGGGAAGTCTATTTCCAAGAAAGCCCAGTGTTCCCTCAAATCGTGGATCCGAAGGAACCGGAAAATGTGTTTCGGGATCAAGCGCATTATAAACCGGAAAACATTTTATGGCTCCGTATTTTTTATAAGTATCAATGACATTTTGCCCACCACCGTATGTTAATATTGCATCATACATTTTTATCAGATTCCGGAACTGATCCAGTTGGTCGTTTTCTATTCTGTCTAATGTTGCAGGTGCATCAACATCCCAGAACAGTATAGCTTTATTTGTTGTCTGGTAATTGAGTAACTTTTGTTCAAGAAACGAATCATAAACACCAACGCCGCTTGCTTTAATAATAATATCTGCATCCGATGCCTGTTTTATAACTCTTTCTACGTCATCATTTACTGCTTTGTAAATTACACTTTTCACAAAATCAATATTTACAAAATCTTTGTGTTCCTGTCGATTGTATGCTTCCGGTTCATAAAAGGTCACTTTATGACCATTTGCTGCAAGCTCTTTTATAATTCCTCTATAATAGGTTGCAGCACCATTCCAATAGGCAGAAACAATACTTGATCCGAAAAATGCGATATTCATTCCGTCATTCATTTATTTCTCCGTTGTTGTAATTTTTTCATTAATTTTGAATTCTGTATTTACACCATTTAATTCACTCATGATTTTGAACAGTTCATTTACCCGATGTACACAAGTGTGTTTTTGCATTACTGTTTCATAACCATTGAGAGCGATTTCTTGTGCATATTCCCTGTCATTTATCAATGTTCTGATTATTTTTTCCATTTCGATACCATTATTTGCTACAAGATAATCTCTTCCTTTCCTGAATAAACCCTCACAGTCATCCCAGGGCGAACATACCAGCGGAATACCACATGCCATTGCTTCAAACGGCCTTATGGTAGGGATTCCTCTTAATAATTTCACATAAGGTTTTCGCGGTACATGAATTGTCAACAAGTGTTCAGAAAAAATCTGTGGCACTCCATAATTTGGAAGCCAGCCGCAATGTTCAATACCATAACTATAAAGCAAATCTATTGCAGTTTTTGGAAATCTTACACCATAAACACTACATTTCAATGCAAGATTCCTGGCAGGCTCAAAAAGGAATTCTCTTAATTCGTTGCTTCGTTCCTCATCACCCCAGTTTCCTATCCACACCAGATCCTTTTTTATACCTGTATTTTTTATTGGTTTAAAAATGTTTGTATCTGCAGCTTCATGCCAGGTCCACGCCCTTTGTATAAATCCATTTTCCAGATAGATAGACCGAATTTTTTCACCAAAAGCCAGAACACCATCATAGTATCTTAAATCAAGACCAGCCAATGAGTGCGGATCGGTTACAACCCTGTGGTGTGTATCATGAAAAAAAAGAATATATCCCCGATTGTTTTTTCGATGTAAACCTATTCTGCTTACAATGGATGGATCATTCCATTCATGCACTATAACCAGATCTGCATTATCCAAAACCATGTCAAGGTTGATGTTTTCCGGATGATATCGAATACTGTACAGATCAGGATAATAATCATGAAATTCATCCATAACTTTATATCCTTCAAACCTGACAAGATTTTTCAGACTCCATGAATCAAATGGTTCATAAACTTCAACATCATGGTTTCTTCTTATAAGTTCAGATACAATGCCGCGCAGAAAGTGCGCGTTGCCATGATTCCAGTCTGAAATTAATGATTGTAAAAAAAAGACTATTCGCATATCTTTTCGATTCCATTTCTGTTATTCTGATAGTTTGAATCTTCCAGACAGGACGTTGCAGAACCTGTCATTTCATCATAAAGATTCAAGTATTGACAACTCATTATATAGGATGTAAATTGCAATGATTTCTCGTGGGCACGAATACTGTATTCTTCTCTCAGCTTTTCTGAATCTATAAGATCGTTCAGTATTTCCTTTAAAACTTCTTTGTCATTTGGATTCACATATATTGCGGCATCACCCCATATTTCCTTAAAGCTGTCAATTTCACTTAAAACAAGCGGACAGCCACACAATGCAGCTTCAAGAACACAATATCCGAAAGGTTCGTATAAAGAAGTTGAAACAAAAACTGATGCACGCCCCATCCAACCTGCAATTTCTTTTTGTGAAATAACTCCAAGGTGTTTTAAATTATGTAATTTTATTTTTTGATTTTCACCTGCGGCAATAACAGGCCATTTCAGATCTGGTGCTATTTCGCAGAGCTGTTTTGTGTTTTTAGCTTTATCCCATAACCTTCCAGCCGTAAAAATGTATGGTTCTTTTTTTTGCGGAACAAATTGAAGCGGATCACGGCCATTATAAATAACTGAAGCATTCCAGTTTTTTTCATAGTAACAGTTTAATAATCGTTTCATATACAAGCTGGGTACTACGATCCGATCTGCCCCCATCAAACCGTTTTTTACCATTCTTTTGTATTTTGTATATTGTTTAGGTATTTCGACTCCCATAACCTGACCAAACCATGAACATACACAAGAATGGGCTGTAACAAGTACTGGTGCATGCCATGGCAATTCACCATATACATATCCATTCAGATGAACAATGTCCGGATGAGTAATTATCTCCAGTTCAAGGAGCCATTCAGAAGCTTCATCGACATCTTTCCATGGGTCATCCATCCATTCGAGTTTATAACTGCTCTCGAATAATTCTACGTTTGTAATTCCTGCAATCTGCTGAAGCTGATGTTTTGCAGGCAGAGGACCCATTGTTGCAAGTGCAACTTCGATTCCCTTTTTCTGATATTCTTTTACAAGATCTACAACATATGTCCAGACACCTCCAACCGTATCAGTTGTCATAAGAACCCGTTTTACTGATCGCCTGTTATGCATTTATTTACTCCTCATCATTCTCCATTGCGATTAACAAATTTATAAAACCTGTTGGTTACATCCTCTGCTCCGCATCGTTCATATACAAAAGCTAAATGGGCCTGATCAAATCTTGTAAAAAATTCTTCCCAGGATACCTGTACATATTGTTCTTCCAGAAGAGTGTCAGAAAATATTACCTGTATCACTCCTTTACCCTCAACAGGAGTCCTGTTTTCGATTCTGACCAGTCGTCCATTCCTTGATTCAATCCATTTGCGAATCCTTGAATGATCAATTGTCTGTTCAATATCATTCGTCATAATATTTTATCAAACATTAATCTGCATTATTGTAGATTGTGTCAATTATCAATGCTGTATTTTCTATTTGACCTACAGACTTGTCGAATTCACAGTTTGCAGATAACTTTTGAGCCCATTTATTTATTGCTCTCCCCCACCAGTCATCAGGTGGTGAACAGAGGACCTGTCGCGAAGTATTCATGTATTTTTCAGCTCTGAAATTGTAAAATGACCCATTCAGGTTGTAAAAACTCAAGCCTCCATTCTTACCATACATATTAAGCCTGATAATTGCATCAGTACCGGCATTAAGATTCCATGAACAAGCGATATTGACATTACATCCGGTTTCAAGTTCCATTCTTACAACAGCGTAATCCTCTACCTTACCATTTTTTCTTTTATATCTTTGTCCGCCGCAAAACAACTTTCCCCAAATCTCATAGATATCCGGGAAACCGAATAACCATAATATCAGATCAATCAGATGAACACCCAAATCAATCAGACATCCTCCACCAGAAAGCGCCGGATCATAAAACCATTTTTTATCAGGTCCGTATGCATTATGAAATACAGCATCTACTGCATAAATTTCACCTATTTCTCCATTTTGTAAAATATTCCGAAAATGTCTGGAAGCTTCAAGGTATCTGTAAGACATATCAATATCGAGCAGACAGTTTTTTTGCGATGCCAGACTGATCACTTGACCAGTTTCTTTACAATTCCTTCCCAGGGGTTTTTGACAAAATACAGGTATGCCTGCTTCAAGTGCTGCACATGCCTGCTGAACATGAAATGCATTGGGAGTTGCTATTACAATTCCATCTGGCTCCAGACTGATTACTTCATCCAGTGTTCTGCAAATCACATGATCCTGATATATCGAAGCAGCTTCCCTGATTCTTTCATCCGAAATATCTGAAATTATGGCTGTATCAACAATTCCGCATTCTTTTAAAGCTTTCATTCTGCTGCAACCAATCCAGCCCGTACCTACAAATCCCAGTCTGAGTGTACCAGTTTGTATTTGCAAATCTTTATTCATAACATCACCAGCGCTTTCACAAATCCTTCAGGCCTGTTTAATACCGTATCAAAAGCATCATTGATTTCATCTAATGCATATATGTGTGTAAAAAAAGGCTGAGGATCGAGCTGTTTTCTTTCTACAGCTTTTATAGCAGTTCTTATCCCGTCGATACAAATCTGCGGCTCCCGTTCATGAGCATTTATGACATCTATACCTCGCCAGTTCCAGGATTGCATATTAACAGATCTAAACCCGTCCTGATGATATCCGGCAATGATCAATCGTCCCCTTATCTTAACAAGTTCTCCGGCAAGATCGAGCGGTTTCTGATATCCAGTTGCTTCAATAACACAATCATAGCCATCGGGGCATAACCTGTTTTTGATTTTCAACGATTCCTCTGCTGATCCATCATATTCAATAGTGGTTTCAACCCCGATTCTTTGGGCAAATTTTAAAGCACTTCTGTTTCGTGATATAACCACAACATTTGCACCCACTCCGAGAGCGAGTGAACTCAAAATCAAACCAATAAAACCAGCACCAACAACTGCGACATTCTGTCCTTTTCTTATATTACATCGGTTAAATATATTCATGGCACAACCAAGCGGTTCACCCGGTAAACATATTCCCTCGAGCTGTGATGGTATAGGGACAACCATATTTTCAGATACAACATTGTATTCAGCAAAAGCATTTTGGGACAACAATGCTACCCACTGGCCAGGGAAATATGATTTAACATCTGAACCAGTTTCTTCGATTCTTCCCCACCCCTCATGGCCTGGCGCCCCCTTTTCAAGCGGGTATTTAAACCAGGGTCTTCCCTCCCAGACCGGAAGGTTGGAACTGCATATACCACATCCCTTTAAATGAACCAGAATCTCTTTCGCACCTGGAGCGGGTACCGGGAAAGCATTGATCGAATATTTCCCGGGAGCTTCACATACAGCAGCCATCATTGTCCTTGTCCCGGTCTTACTTGTTTCACATATTTTATCTGATACTGAAGTACAGTTTTTCATGCTATTTTTTCCTTTTCATATTCTGATGATATAAGTTCCCGGTTTAACTGAAGCCAGTTGAATAAACGACCAATTCCTTCATCAGTTTCAATTTTTGGAAACCATCCTGTAATACTCCTGAATCTTTGAATGTTCGATACATAGTACTTCTGATCAGCAAGACGCCATGGTTCATACACAACCTGTGGAAACGAATCGCAGTATTTCTGGATTTTATTTACAAATTCGTTTAGACTTAAACCAAGATTTGGTCCGCCGCCAATTGTAAATGCCCGACCAGCGGTTTCCTTGGAATATTTATAGGCAAGTACCATAGCATCAACCAGGTCATCTATGTAAAGTATATCCCTGACCTGACAACCATCCCCAAAGATTGTTAATGGTTCATTCAACAATACTTTAATAAGAAAATGCGCTACCCACCCCTGATCTTCAGTACCAAATTGATGTGGCCCATAAATACAACTCATACGAAAAACTGTTGCCGGAATGCCAAATGTACGTGAATAATCAAGTACATACTGATCTGCTGCTCCTTTTGAACAACCGTACGGACTGTAAAAATCTAACGGGAATTTTTCATCCACACCATGTTTTTCCAGATTTCTATCACCTGGTATATATCGTTGACCAGACTTCTCCAGTATGATATCATGCAGGTTTCCATAAACCTTGTTCGTGGATGTAAAAAGAAGAAATGGTGGATTATCCAGTTTTCGAAGAATTTCAAGGATGTTAATTGTATTTGTTAAGTTTGTCTCGAAATCCATAACCGGATTTTCAAGACTTTTTGTTACTGCCACCTGAGCTGCCAGATGATAAACACAGGCAGCACTCTGTAGTACCTCCTCGAGCCTGCATCTGTTTGTTAAATCCATTATTTCCAGTTTAAATCTGCCATGATATGTCCGGTTAAGCCATTGTAAATTTTTTTTTGATCCCGCCCTGGAGAGATTGTCGACAAGAATAACAGCATTCCCGTTCTTAATGAATCTGTGTGCGAGGTTGGTTCCGATAAACCCTGCTCCACCTGTAATTACTATATTATC
Organism: Fibrobacter sp.; assembly: GCA_012728995.1. Lineage (GTDB taxonomy): Bacteria > Fibrobacterota > Chitinivibrionia > Chitinivibrionales > Chitinispirillaceae > JAAYEB01. Next base: position 18,385 of record JAAYEB010000195.1, read on the forward strand.
TTTTTTCATACCGCAAGCCCCCGTTCAACCAGTTCGGCTGTAGCTGCATCAAAATTATCAGCAGCTTTCTGTCCCTCAAGCCACTGTGCCAGACACATTAATCCTTTATCTAAATCTATAGACGGCTGATATCCAAGAATTCTGTTTGCCAGCCTGATATCAGAATAGCAGTGTCTTATATCCCCAAAACGATATTTTGAACTGATTACAGGAGTTAGATTTTCCTTCCCCAGAACAGCAGCCATTTTTAATGCAATTTCAGATATCGTGTAAGCTTTTCCACTTCCGATATTAAAGATTTTCCCGGCAGCTTTATCTGACTCAAGTGCCAGTATACATGCCCTGCATACATCTTTCACATTAACAAAATCCCTGCGTTGATTTCCATCTTCAAAAATTAGAGGTTTTCGGTCATTGAGATATCTTGAAGCAAAAATTGCGAGCACACCGGTATACGGATTTGATAATGCCTGCCGCTCTCCATAAACGTTAAAGAATCTTAAAGCAACAAATGGTATTTTGTAGGCCTGTGTGACCATAAGACACATCTGCTCCTGATCGTACTTGGACAATGCATATACAGATGCGAGTGAAGGTGTTTTCGTTTCAGGTGTTGGTACCGACTTAAGAATTTCTCCCTTTTCTGTTAATGGTTCCCACTGGTTGTTTTTCAACTGCTGCAATGAACGCGCTGCATTATGATAGTATTCGTTTCGTTCATTAATGTATAATCCCTCTCCATACACGCTCATACTTGATGCGACTATAAGTTTTTCAATACCAGTCCCTGCAAGGTTTTCCAGAAGTATTGAAGTACCTAAATTATTGATTCTGGTGTAATTCTGTATCTGATACATGCTCTGGCCAACGCCAACCGCAGCTGCAAAATGGTATAAAGCACTAACACCCTTTAACGCCTTTTTTACATCATCACCATTGCAGATATCACCTTTTATAAATTCAATTTCACTATCAAGATATCGTGGTCTGTCAATATTTTTGCCGTGGACCTGTGCACAAAGGTTATCCAGAACCCGAACTCTATATCCGTACCTCAACAGTTCATCTGCCAAATGAGATCCTATAAACCCTGCTCCGCCAGTAATAAGGACAAGTTTACTCATATTTTTTTTCCTCTTTGGTACAATTCAAAAACTGAGGGAGAAACGTTCTCTGCTTTTGGAAAAAATGGCAACAATCATGCCAGCATCTACTTAGCTTGACAAGATCGTACAACCGTGATTCATCTTTTCAGTAAATTGTGCAAATTTTGTTACATTCGGAAGTCTTATTGAAAGGTTTTTCCTGGTTTCAAATACCTTCACTCCATTATCTGCAGAGAGATATAATTTTCTCAAATTGAGAAACAGGAGTCATACACTGATCAGTATCGATAAACTAATCATCAATGGCATTATCTTTGCCACTCTTCATCAATATTCTCCAAAACAAGGTTACCTTACACAATTTCTTTATACAGGTATTTTTCAGGAGGTGAAATTGATGCGCCTTGATACTCTTCACGACCTTTTAGTAAATCAGCTTCAGGATCTTTATTGTACAGAACAGCAGATTTATGATGTTCTTCCCGAGTTGGCTAAAACGGCTTACTCCTACGATCTGAAAAAAACATTTGAACAGCATTTTAATTCAACAAAGAATCAAATTATTCGCCTTAAAAAAATTTTCAGAAAACTGGAACTTAATTATAATCATCACAGGTGCGAAGGCATTGAAGGATTGATAAATGAATGCATCCGGATTGTCAGACTTGAGGGAAATCCTGCAATAAAAGATGCTGCTTTAATTAATGTTGTTCAAAAAATTGAGCATTATGAACTTGATAGTTACAATTCTGTAAGAACATATGCAAGAGAACTTGGGTATAAATATATTGCAGACCTTCTCCAGGAAAGTGTTGACGAAGAAAATGAGACTGACAAGCAGCTTGTCAGTTTAACCAAAGGTGGCTTTTACAGCAGAAGCATAGATGAAGAAAATTATTAGCAACTTCTGGTACAGTATTTGATTTGTTAATATTAAAGTTTCATCAAAAGTGATCTCTTTATTTGAGTAGCAGATTGAAAATGGTTGTCTGGTTAATAATATTCATAGTTGCAGCAATGATCAGCGGTTTCACAGGTTTTTTCGGAGCAGTTACATCATCAACTATAATATCACAGGTTCTCTTTTATCTTTTTGTGGCATTGTCTCTTTTTACACTTTTTACAATGATTTACACTCATTATCAAAACAGATAAACATATACAATAATGAATTTATAAGAGAGGGGAAGGAATATGCCGGGACATATTTACAAAACAGTAGAAATTACTGGTACATCATCCACCAGTATAGAAGATGCAGTAAGAAATGCTGTAAGCAGAACTTCACATAGCCTTAAAAATCTGCGATGGTTCAAACTTGATGAGATACGCGGTAAACTTGATGAAAACCATGTTACAGAATGGCAGGCTACCATTAAGATTTCTTTTACAGTTGAAGAATAGGCTGTTATGAAATTGTTTAAATCTAACAGTAGAAATTATAATTTTAACCCTGATCCGACGTATTAATATTGGTCGAAACAGTTCGTCAAATTTCGGGAATGTTAAAATCCATATTTACATTTCATTATTCCTTACACCAATTTTTGCCGTTAATATATTCTCTGATTAAAATCTATATACTTTAAATAATCATGAATCATTTACACGAAATGATAATTGCAATTGAATTACAGCCATATGTTTCACAACAGGAATAATTCTATCCGGAGATCATATCATTTGAAATTATTCCAATAAGAAAGGCCCTTTTCGAGGGCCTTTAATAACACTCAAATCCAGAAAATCAATACATTACGAGAATTACGAGGTTTTAGCTCTTTCGTCAGGTTTTTTCGTGGTATTTACACATCCAGAATGTGGTCAATGACCAATTACTGGCAGAGCTGATCATTACACCACCATACAACTTTTGTTCAATGTTGTTCCTGAAACTCATACCTGTATACTATTCAAAACACATTAATAATTTTAATCACTTTTATTTTTGAATTCAATGTTTCGGTCTGTAAATTACTCTTCATCTGAACCATGCGGCTTCAAACGTTCTGTTTCAGAAATATACTCATCAGTAATGTCCTTTTTACCATTCAAATATTCAACGATCTGCATCGCTTTCTCTTCATCCAGAACCACCCTTGTCTGACGTGTAACACGTGCTTTATAGTTCCATGATTTAAGAACTTCATCTGTAATGACAAATGAATCTTCAGTCGACACAAATCGTTTTTCATCTGCACGAAGAGCATTACACATGTCCTCATCAAGGCAGGAATAATCTGAACAATGCCTGATATGCAATCTTTTTACATCCGCTACCCTGTTGATCCTGAAATACCCTGTAATCAGCAATTTGTCCTTGAATTCAGAATCAGTACCTGCATATTTAGTCATAAAAAACAGATATCTGATTTTTGATTTAACGAAAGCGTTTCTGATTTTGCTTTTTCCGCATCCATAAAATCCATATGTTCCAGTTTCATAATTAGGTTCAGGAAGAATATTTGAGTGCAATTCTTCGGGTATTTCACGAATAGGTAATTGCGCTACAGGATCACTGGTATAAAAAACGACCATACCAGTATTGGATGCCCGGTAGTCTTGCCATAAAACACTTTCTACTGATAATTTCATGACATCATTCATGGTAAACTCCTAACCGGTTTATATTAGTGTAAAAAAACAACTAAGCCCGTATAAATGATACGGGCTTACCCTTTTATATTCCAGACGTAGTAATATTAAAGATAACAAAGAAAAACTATCAGGTCAAGTACTCAATCCTTTAGTTTAAAACACTTGAACCATTTTTATGATAAAGTGCTCTCACAAACACATCGCAGATTAAAACTTTTCCATTCAGGTGATAGTTTTTATATAATAAACATGGCATCACCATAGCTGAAAAAACGATATTTTTCCAGCACAGCATCAGAATAAGCTTTCAAAACATTACTTGTTCCTCCAAAAGCACAAACAAGCATCAACAAAGTGGATAATGGTAAATGAAAATTTGTAATCAAACCATCAACAGTTTTAAAATTAAATGGTGGAAGAATCATTAATTTCGTTTTACCACAAGAAGATGTCAGTTTTCCATCTGAAGAACAATGCTCGAGAACTCTTACTACAGTAGTACCCACAGCTATAACTCTGCCACCATTTTTTCGTGTCTCTTCAATTTCTCGCACAGTTTGTGGTGTCAATTCATAAATTTCCTCGTGCATTTCATGTCTTCTTGGATCTGAAACCTTAACCGGACGAAATGTACCAGCCCCCACATGAAGAGTAAGATAGGAGATGTCGATTCCTGAATTCACCAACTCTCCAAGAAGTTCATCTGTAAAATGAAGTCCCGCAGTAGGTGCAGCAACAGCTCCCGGTTTTTTGGAATAAACTGTCTGATAAGCTTCTTTGTCTATTTCGCAGTCTGCCCGGTCGATGTAAGGCGGTAATGGAAGATGACCATAACGATTCAGCAACTGTTCCATATCAAAACCTTCATCATTTTCCTCTAACCGGATAACCCTTTCACCATCTGGTAATACTTTATCAATATTCAGAAAAGTATTCTCCACCCCATTTACCTTTACTCTGACTCCTTCATGAAGCCGTTTTGCGGGTTTTGCCATAGCTTTCCAGCATAATTCATCAATTTTTTCCAGAAATAAAAACTCTATCTGCGCGCCTGTCTCTTTTTTGCCAAAAAGTCTCGCCGGTATTACTTTGGTATCGTTTAGTACCAGCCTGTCTCCACAACGAACCAGTCTTTTGATATCCATGAATTTCAGATGTTCTACTGATCCACTTTTTCTGCAAAGATGGAGCAATCGGCATTTGTCTCTTTGCTTAAGAGGCATTTGCGCTATAAGTTCTGATGGCAGATCATAATAAAATTCACTTGTGTTTAAAACTGTCATTTTAAATACTGCGCTTGAGGGTGATGAACAAATATTCCCATTGTTGAATGTTCCGGATCCATCTGAAAACCGGAAGTCAAACTGATATTCAGTCTCTCTTCAACTCCCATTAATTCAAACAGTTTTTTCTGTTCTTCAAGTGATGGCATACCAGCATACCCAAAACTGTATCTTCGCCCTGAACCTGGCGGCAAACCAATTCCACGACAAATTTCAGCACTTACCCTGTCTGCCATCAATTCAACAACAGTATTTCCAATCCCGTTCAGAAAAAACCCCCAACTGTATTTGTCATCCTTGTTAAAAAGGTCTCTTGTCTTATCTCCCAGTTTTTTCCCGATTGTAACTACCTGGATACCAATTATATCACCATCCGGCTTAAAATAATCAGCCAGCGAAATGCACCCGGATCGTTCCATTCTTGGAAAATGGAAAGCTGCCAGTTCAGAATGAAAATCAGCCGGATCCAGAATAATTAAAAGTTCATTATCTTTAATTACGGGAAAATATCCATAAAATCCACGTGGATTAATGAGCTGCAGTTCAATTATCTGCTTTACAAGTTCTTTAAAAGCAGGTTCGAACTGGTTTACCCTTGCATTTCCGAACTGTTCAGGAGACAAATTTCCACCACCCCATTGTGCTTTAAACAGTTTTTCTTTATCAATCGTGTCTAAAAGGTTCTGTGGTTCCCATGCCAGGATTTCACCTGTACCCCAAAATGGTGGTTCAATATGTGGTCCATAAGAGAGCTGTTTTGTGGAATGCTTACATTCACTTCTGTTAGCTTTACCATTAACAGGCATTCTTCTTCTGTCTTTTTTCTCCTCTTTGTGGTTCTTGCTGTTTTTTAAACTTTCAAGTACCCGGGTTGCTTCAAAAGCATCTTTTGCATAATACACCCCCCCACTGTATAGCTGTCCGCCAGGGAGAGCAGAAATACGTTGTGCGAATTTTTTATTGACAGCAGCTCCTCCAACCAGCACCGGAATAGAAATGTTCTGATTTTGAAACACTTCAACGCATTTTGCCATTTCCCGTGATGTAGTCACAAGCAATGCAGATAACCCCACAGCATCCGGTTTTTCCTTTTTTACTGCTTCGAGAATATTATCAAGCGGAACCTGTTTACCAAGATCAATAATTTCAAACCCCTGATTTCTCAAAATTGACCCAACCAGATTTTTTCCTATATCATGAACATCACCATAAACAGTTGCGAGGACAATTTTTCCTTTACAATTTATTTTACTGTCATCTTTCATGTGTGGTTCTAGTATTGAGACAGCTTCTTTCATGATTTCCGCTGCCTGAAGTACAAATGGCAGAATCATATCACCTGAGGCCATTCTGTCGCCAACTTCACTCATTGCAGGAAGCAGAATCTGGTTGAGGACAGAATCCGGGCTTTTATTAACAAGCAGATTTTCAATGATCTGCTGCAACCCCCGACGATCGCGGTTCAAAACAGCATTTTGCAATTTTTTCTCATCAGACAGGTTCTGTTCTTTTTTTACACTTTTATTTGGGCTACCTATGTTAACGTTTTCGAATAATTGAACATATTTCGAAAGCGCATCCACATTTCGGTTAAAAAGAAGGTCTTCAGCAGCTTGCCGTATATTTGAATCATATTCTTTTATATCATCCAGATGCAGCGGATTAAAGATTGCGGCACGCAACCCGGCTTTAGCTGCATGGTAAAGCATGAGGTTATTAAGAATTCGCCGTGCCTTTGGTTTCAATCCGAAAGAAACATTACTTACCCCCATCACAGTGCGAACCTGGGGCATTAGCTCACTAATTTTTTCAATTGCTTCAATACTTTTCAAAGCAGAATCTGCGCTTTGTGGATCACCTGTGGCCAGAGTAAAAACAAGCGGATCAATGTACAGATAATGTTCCGGAATATCGAATTCTCCACAAACCAGCTCCCTCAGAGATTTCGCGATTTCTACTTTTTTTGCTACCGTTTTTGCCATACCGTCATCATCTATAGTCAAAGCTATTACCGGACATCCGAAATCGCTTGCTATTTTCAGAATGCATCTTGCTTTTTCACCACTATGTTCCAGATTGATTGAATTAATCATTACCGATCCAGGACTTGACTGAAGAGCTTTTTGCAAAACAGCAGGTTCTGTAGTATCTATACAGAATGGCCTGTCGATTCTTTCACTGAGATGTGAAAGCAGATTTTTCATCACAGCAGCTTCATTATCCTGTTCATTAACTGCTACACAAAGATCCAGAAGAGAACACCCTGCATTTTTTTGTTCGAAAGCGATTGCTGTCAGTTCATCATAATCCTGTGCAAGAACAAACTCTTTGGTTTTTCTTGATCCCTGAGCATTCAGGCGTTCACCGATTATTACAGGTGAACTCTGTTTCTCGAGATCCAGACCTCCGATTCCAGTTGAAAGCCAGCAAGTATTACCAATGTAAAAACGTTTTGCAGATTTAATCTCCTTGAGCTTTTTTACCAGAGCTGAGATATGTTCCGGTGTTGTGCCACAACAACCTCCTGTTACAGAAAGCCCCATTTCCACAACAACTGCCGCAATCTTTTCTGCAAACTCCTTCGGTTCCATTCTGTATTCTGCTTTACCATTTACATTATGCGGAATACCAGCATTAGGAAGCATTGATACAGGGAACGGTGATAATTTGAGTAGTTTTTCTATCGATTTACGCATTTGTTCAGGACCTGTTCCGCAATTTATTCCAATAACAGAGGGTCCCAGACTACAAACTGAACCTAAAAATGATTCAATGGTACTACCAAGCAGCATTCTCCCTGAAGCATCAACAGTAATCTGAATCTGAAACGGCAATACTTTTGCGGTTTTTCTGAATAGTCTCTTTATCCCAAAAACAGCAGCTCTTACCTCCAAAAGATCCTGAGCAGTCTCAATTAACAAAATATCCGCTCCACCATCCATAAGCCCACGTGCCTGCTCTTCATATATATCAGCCAATTCACTGAATGTAATACTTGAAAGAGCCGGGTCACTTGATGATGGCAAAAAGCCTGTTGGTCCCATCGTACCACAAACAAATAGAGGAATATCTGATTTGAAATTTTCACACGCTTTACAAGCTGCCCTGGCACCACTTTTGTTGATATCATAAACTTTGTCACCCAGGCCATATTCATTTAACTTGGCCCTGCTTGCAGTAAAAGTATTTGTTTCTATTACCTGTGCACCGGCTTTCAGATATTCTGTATGAAGAGAAGTGATTTCATCCGGTCTGCTCAGATTCAGTATCTCGTTACATCCAGGAACCCCCTGGAAAAATTCTTCAGGAAAATTTGCTTTTTGAATCTGAGTTCCAAACGCGCCATCAAAAATTACAGGCTTTTCACCTTTGATAAAATCAGTATACTTTAAACCCATTTTACTCCTGTTTTGCAAAATAAAACTGAAAATTTATTTAAAAATGATAATTACTGTTGTATACAATGCCTGAATGGAAACGATTGATTTACAATCTTTATTCGAGAATATTTCCCCTTTTGGTTGTTGTAATCAGTCTGACCTTTTTTTAGTACCAGTATCGTTGTCGTAATCGCTACCACATATTCAAATGTAATCGAGTAGTTCTTAAAAATTCGAGACATCAAACTCGAAATTTAAAAAGAAAAATATATCAGGATTACAGAGAATCCTTTTTCCAGCATAAAAACAGACTTCATAATTTGTGTCTTTTATTTTTGTGTGGTCGGAATTAGACATATTACTTCCCGCATAATATATATTCATGCTTTTTAAATTAACATTTTAAATTGAAAACCACTACTAAACTGAGATAATTAAATAGCGAGAACTATGGATTTAATCGAATAAAATCTTTTTTTTCATATAAATTAACTTTTTCTTTTAATGAGTTTTCGGTTTTTTGGCCATTTCTACAAAGTGATACACACTTCAACTCATTTGGACTACACGTCATTCATGATGGCAAGGAGTTCAGAACCGATTAATTTAAAGTTAACAATCACTATAAGGATAGCAGAAGAACTGGAGTACAATTAATTTTTGAATAAAACAGAACTGATTATAAAATATGTTTGTGATTAAAAACGAAGTAATTCGTGTTTTTTATATGTTATTTCCAGTCATTTCAGATTCTTAGAAAAAAGTTTACGCAATAATCTGAGTACTAATATCGTAATTGGACTAAACTGACTTTAACAATTTGTTTCTGACTTCTTTGAATTTTTAGTCGCAGTAACAGTAATTCTTTGAATAATTTAACTTAAAAACACGAGACATCTTCGGCAAAAAGATCGAATTTTTCCCGGGAGGACAAGAACACATGGAAAGAAGAATGATTATTCCTGATGAAACTTCGTTAGAACTGTATCTAAAGGAGATCAGCAAGAACGAGGCTCTTCCAGCCGAAGAAGAAGCACGGTTAGCTGTAAAAATAAGAGAAGGTGACAGAAAAGCACTTGAAAAACTGATTAATGCTAATCTTCGCTTTGTTGTCAGTGTCGCAAGAAATTACCAGAATCAGGGACTTCCTCTTGGTGAATTAATAAGTGAAGGCAATCTTGGACTGATACAAGCAGCAAAAAGATTTGACGAAAAACGAAATTTTAAATTTATCTCATATGCTGTATGGTGGATTCGACAAGCGATTCTACGAGCTCTTGCCGATCGTTCACGTATCACACGGGTACCCTTGAACCGCATCGGTATAATTCACAAAGTCGGAAGAACTCAAAGCCGGCTTGAACAAAAGTACCGTAGAATGCCTACCATGGAAGAGATTGCCCAGGAACTTGGTCTTGAAGAAAAAGAAGTTCTTGAAATTCAAAAAATCGGTAACAGATATCTCTCTCTTGATACTCCTGTACAAGCTGATGACAGTTCCGAATTAATTGATTTGCTTCAGGATGAAAACCAGGATTTACCGGACAGCCATTTGATCGAAATGTCGATGCATGAAGGTGTTAACCGGATTCTTGATACGTTGAATGATCGTGAGAAAAAAGTTCTGAAACTCTATTTCGGAGTTGGTGAAGATACGCCTCATACACTTGATGAAATTGGCAAACGTCTCCATCTCACCCGCGAACGTGTCAGACAAATTAAGGAAAAGGCAATTCACAGACTCAAAAATTCTTACCGCAGCCGAATCTTGAAAGTATTTACTGATTGACCATTCTTCCTTTGTCGTACTTTAATCTGAATTGATCTTTTTTTATTGTATCATTTCGATCAGAAAACTGTGAATGCGTACAAGATGCATTCACAGTAATAAAATGGATGTATGAGCTGATCATCATAATAGTCCATATTGCTACCACCAAAGAAATAGCTCCGTAAATTATAATCAAACACGCAATCATATCTTTCCCCCTGTTTAAATGCTATATCTCATTCGATTAAAATATCAATAAATAGTTGGATCGTTTTTACACTGAATGATTAATCATACAACAGGTCATACTCAGAAAAATTTATTCAGTTTGTTTGGCTTTCCAGAATCATAGATCTTTTCTCTAAAAGAACACCGCCTATTTCTGGAGGAGCCAGTGGTCAAAAGTTATATTTGTTTTTTAATTTATTTTAGTTTTATAATTAATTACGCGAGTTTAACAATCGATTGCTGCCAGATGACACTCAGGCAGTAACTTTTTAGTCTTTTATATTTAACAGTAATTCTTAACTAAAAATTTTAAGATGATACCTGAAACACTATTAAAACTTAGAAAAATCAAAAAACGACGCATTCTTGTGATTTCTGCCAGTGGTGTAAAGGGAGGTATCCAAAGCCTGTACCTTCAGACTACAAACCCATGGGAGATTCTATCATCGGCATTTATCCCATATATTAAAAAAATTGATGATATTATTGAAAAATACAGTATATCCAATTGTATCAGTCCATCAGAACAAAGCTGGCTTGATTATAAAATGTCCATGCAATTTGTTGAAAGTGCACGAGTAGCGCTTTCACAGCAAATTACTGCATTGCGTACCCCACACCTGATAGTGTTAAATAAACCAGTTGTCTGGAAAGGTGAAACAGGTGAAAATCTTCAACAATTTACATGGGATATTTCATTTGGCGATGCCCAATATCTTGCAAGTACATTCAAAACACCTGTATTAACCGATTTGGTAAGGCATAACATTCTTGCCGGAGGGCCCGGAAATTTACCTCTCAATCCGGGTAATATCAGGACTGCCTCCCGTTGCAAAGGAATAGTAGCCTTGATTAACATCGGCCTGATTTCACATATTTCTGTAATTGATACTGAAAATTCTTCTTTATTGGTTGATTCAGATACTGGTCCGGGGACTTGTTTGTTAAACAAGCTTATAAAGGAATATGGAAATGACACAGGTTTTGACCGTGACGGCTCATTAGCTTCTCAAGGAAATATTGATGGAACCTGTCTTAATCATTTTGCTGAACACCATTGGTTTCTCAAACCAGCCCCAAAAACAGCTAATCATGAACAGTTTGATGGTTTTCTTGATGACCCTCTACTTAACAGTCTCAAAAATGCAGACAAAATTGCAACCGTTACATCATTAACAGCACGAACAGCCTATGATTTTTTCAAACGTGAGTATAATTTAAAATCTTCACCAGATACGATTTATCTGTCTGGTGGTGGAGCAAATAATTTGGCTTTAATGGATTATCTTCAAACTTATTTTGACCCTTTGCCGGTTAAAAGCATTGAAGAAATCGGAATACCGACAGATATGCGTATACCACTTGCATTAGGGTTAACTGTAGATTCATATATTTGTGGCAACTCAATATGTTGGGAAACTGGTAATACCCCCAGAATTGAACCTCTGGGCCGTCTGGTTCTACCTTAAACAGATTTGTTTATCCGATGAAATCCACTTTCATCCGCATTAAACCACGCTTGCTGTTTTTTACAAAAGAGATAATTCTTTCAATATCCTGATTGCCGGAAAAAGTTTGTTCAAGATAATTCAATGCATCATGAAGAGAACGGTTTTCACGAAAAAGAATTTTATAAGCTCTTTTAATATTTTGCCTTCTTTCCGATGAAAATCCATGTCTTTCCAAACCGACTTTATTTATCCCGACAATTCTTGTTTCATCATCCCCCCCACACATTGCATAAGGAATGATATCCATGAAAGGCTTGGCAACAGATGCTATAAAAGCATAATCCCCGATACGTACAAACTGGTGAATAGGTACTATACCACCTATGGTAACATGATCCCCAATTTCAACATGACCTGCCATAGCCATTGAATTCGAAATGGTTACATCATTTCCCAATATACAATCGTGAGCGATATGACAATATGCCATAATCCAGCAATTTTCACCTATTCTTGTTTCGCCCCTGTCAATAGTACCACGATTGATAGTAACGAATTCGCGAATAAGAGTGTTTTTTCCAATAAAAGTAAAGGTTTTTTCACCTTTGAATTTTTTATCCTGAGGGATCAGACCTATAGCAGCACTTTTAAAAATACGACAATCTTCTCCTATTCTTGTCCCCTGTCCTATCATGACATGAGGACCAATAGAACATCGATCGCCAATAATAACATCAGATTCTATAACAGAATAAGGCCCGATTGTTACACCTTCACCAATCTGAACATCAGAATCTATTATTGCAGTAGAATGAATATTAGACGTCAAAAAATGCTACCTTTCAATTACCATACATAGCCATCATCTCAGCTTCACAAACAATCTTGTCATCAACAAAACATTTACCGACAAACTTTCCTATTCCTCTTCGGAACTGAAGCATTTTCAACTCCATACGCAGAGTATCACCAGGTCTTACAATACCCCTGAACCGGGCTTTATCAATACCCATAAATAAAACTTTCGGGATTTCACCATTTTTCCTTTTTTTCCCGTAAAGTCCCATAATTCCCCCTGCCTGAGCCATTGCTTCAATCATAAGTACTCCAGGCATTGTTGGATTTTCGGGGAAATGCCCCTGGAAAAAATTATCATTGAACGAGACATTCTTTACAGCAATAATAGATTCTTCCGGAACTATTTCAAGTACTTTATCTACAAGTAGAAATGGATATCTGTGCGGCAGGATCTGCAAAATCTCTTCATAAGTTATGTTCCCCCCTCCGTCAGCAATAGTTTTGATGCTTTTCTTTTTCATATAATCCCTGATTTTTTTTGCTACAGAGATATTTGCGGCATGACCGGTTCTTGCACCGATAATATGTGCCTTAAGCGGTTTGCCAAGCAGATAAAGATCACCGATCAAATCAAGTGCTTTATGACGGCAGGGTTCATTATGAAAACGCAGTTTTGCATTGTTAAGAAAGCCGTTTTTTCCTGGTTCAATAGGTCCTTTGTATGCAAACAGGCGCCTTATATAATCTATATGTTCTTTTGTAAGGTCAATATCCTGTACGACTAAAGCACTGTCCAGAGATCCCCCTCTGATCAATTCCTGCTCACGCAGTTTTTCTATTTCAGAAAGAAAGCAAAATGTTCTCGCCGGAGCAAAATCATTCACATAATCGTTTAATGAAAAAAGGGTTGTATATTGTGCACCAAGTGCAGGATAATTGTAATCAATTTCAAGAGTTAAACGGAAATGATCCAGCGGGAATACACCCAGTGCGACGTCACCATTTACATGCATAAACGGCTCATCAATGGTTATATACTCTCTTTCCATTTCCTGTTCAACAATACCGGCTTCCTGAATGAGTTTGACATAAGGCAACGAGCTGCCATCCATGAGAGGAATTTCCTGCGCTCCAACCTCTACTTTACAGTTATCGATACCCAGGCCAGCTAAACAGGACATAACATGTTCAATCGAATAAACCTTGACACCATCTCTACCAATAGTAGTACCTCGCGCAAGATCAACAACATTATCTATATCAGCTATAATTTCGGGTTTGTTTTCGAGATCGGTTCTGATAAACCGGACACCGTAATTTTCCGGTGCAGGATTCATGGTTACTGTTGCAGGTACCCCTGTATGCAACCCGATACCGGTGAGCGAAACACTTTTATTGATAGTATGTTGAAGGCCCATATTTCAAAGATGTCCTTTCTGACCTGAATTGCCGTTAAACGGGCTTTTATGTATCTAATCGTTTTAATTTCAAAATTTCATCTTTTAGGCGTTTTACTTCTTTTAGCAGATCAGGTAATGATGACTGAGCAGCTTCAATTCTACGCATTGTCATGAAGTCGCGAGCTGGATACCCTGTAACCTTTCCCCGGACAGGAACACTTTTTGAAATACCAGCTTTTGCCCCAACAAACGCGTCATCACCTATTTCGATATGTCCAACACACCCGGCCTGACCAGCGAGAATTACTCTTTTACCAATAACTGTACTTCCAGAAATCCCTACCTGAGCAACAATTGCAGTATCCTCTCCTACAATCACATTGTGAGCGATATGAACAAGATTATCAATTTTTACACCTTTCCCTATCAGGGTTGGTTCCAGATTACCCCTGTCAATAGTAGTGTTCGCACCAATTTCAACCCCATCTTCAATAACAACATTACCAAAACAAGGGATTCTGACATATTTAGACCCTTCACGGGCATTACCAAACCCATCACTGCCAATTACTACACCAGACTGAATGATAACATTGTTTCCTATCGACGTTTCCCACCTGATAACTGCCCCGGAATCAATACGGCAACTTGAACCGATTCTGGTTCCCTTCTCGATAACACAATTAGCCCCGATTTTACAACCGGCACCTATGTGAACATCCTTTCCAATAACTGACCCCGGACCGATAGAAACAGACTTATCAATAACTGCATCCGGATCAATAATTGCATAAGGCGAAATGCCGTCAGTAAACAGGCTTGAAGTATTTTCAAAAAGTTGAGCAACTTTTGCATACCCTAAATAAGGATCCTCCACTTCAAGACAGATTTTTCCTGAAATGGAAGTTCCTTTTTTTACAATAACGACCTTTGCCCGACTGGATTCGATACTGTCGCGCAATTTAGGGTTGGAAAGGAAAACGATATCACTTTCATTAGCAGATTCAGGAGACTTTAATCCATCAATATTCAAATCATCCAGATCCTGTGGTATTTCTGCTCCAATGATCTTAGCGATTTCTGAAGTTTTCACTATCTTACCTTGTTAAGTTCAGTTAATACTCTCTG
This sequence comes from Fibrobacter sp., assembly GCA_012728995.1. Taxonomy (GTDB): domain Bacteria; phylum Fibrobacterota; class Chitinivibrionia; order Chitinivibrionales; family Chitinispirillaceae; genus JAAYEB01. The sequence goes on from JAAYEB010000195.1 coordinate 33,528, forward strand.
GCTTAAATCATACTCTTTTTTTGCAAAAATAACCCCGCCTGCCCGGGCATCAAATATATAATCGTAGTTCTCATCTTTTGCAATTTTTTCTATAATTTTATTAATTTTTTCAATGATCGGCTTTGTAAGTTCTTCATTCTTTATTAAAGCTTCACCCTTCTGTCCGAACTTGTCCTGTAAAAATTTCTGATAATTCACCATTTTCTGATTTAGAGAGTCTTCCAGTTCTTTTTTACGTTCATTGCTGAGCAACAAACTTTGTTTGTCAATTCGATCTTTAAGGTCCTTGATCTCTTTCTGCTGTCTGGAAGCCTCAGCTTCCCATTTTTCAACCTCTTCATTAAATTTCGCCTGAGCTGTTTTAGTGCCCTCATATTCGGCAAAAATCATTTCTGAATTAATACAACCGATCTTTTGAGCCCATGATGCCGAAACACTTAATGTAAGTGCCAAAACACCAATAATTATCCTCTTACGCATAAATTCCTCCTTTTTTGGAACTCCATAATTATCTGATCATTACACTTTCCATATCACAGATATTCTGGAATAATCTTTTTAAAAACCTCTATTCATGAGAAAATGAAATTGAAATCCATTTGGTTTCTGATTAAACAGTTCTTTTTCAACAGGATCAAGACCCCAGGCAAAATCAAAACCCATAATACCAAGCATTGGAACATTTATTCTTAATCCAAAACCTACTGATTTGCGTAAATCACCAAGATTGACATCAGAAAGTCTGCTCCATGTATTCCCGACATCAGCAAACATACCAAGATAAAGCTGTTGATCAAGAATCGGATATCTTAATTCAAGTGTTGAAGCAAACATGTTAAGACCACTTTGGGGCTCATAAGACAATCCGCCGAAAGCATAATCAGGATATCCTCTCAAATCCGCGTCAACACTATATACCCCTCCAAGCCTGAAAAGATCATATCTTGATATTTTTAAATCACTTATTCCCAACCCTCTGATTACTCCCATTTTGGTTCTACTTCCAAGAACGAATTTGGCAGGCAGAGGAAAGTAGTGTTCATAACCAATAAGCCCTTTAAAATAATTATAATCACCGCCTAGACCTGCAATTTCCGGTGTTATTGTTAAACGAGATCCATCCGATGGGAAAAGAGGCATGTCAAGATCGTAACGTTCAATTTTAAGTGATAACCTGCTCATCACTCCATCTTCAAGCAATGTCAATTCATGCTCGGGGAAAGTATCCGACCTTGCAGATGTTTTCTCATAACTTAATCTGTATGTTCCATGAAGAGTAAAGTGGTCGTCAGGCCATTTCAATTTTGATGCACCTGCTCCTATTGCAAAACCAGTACTCTGATACTCTTCTCCATCATAATACTCATCTCTGGTGTAAAAAACCTCACCAGACAGAGATAACGGTCTGTCAAAAGCCCAGGGTTCCCTGAATCTTAACCGTATATCACGATGATCAGCACCATATTCAAGATTAATGCCTAATTCCTGACCGGTACCACGAAGATTTGGAATTGATGTCGAAAAAGTTCCTACAAACTTCTGAGTTCCACTATAAGCAGCACCAACCTGCAATTGTCCTATGTTATCTTTTTCAACAATATCAAAAACCAGGTCTATAGTACCATCATCATTAGGTACAAGATCTGGTCTGGCATCATCGAAATAGTTTAATGCAAGAATTTTCTGACGGCTTCGCAACATAAGCGACTGTTTGTATTTTTTCCCCGGAAGAAGATCGATTTCCCTTCGAATCACCTTTTCCATGGTTTTGTCATTTCCACGAATATCAATCTTGCGCACAATTGCACTGCGCCCCTCAGTTATATCAAAAGTTACATCGATAGTGTCCCCTCTGTATTGTCGGATATCGTTAACATGAATCCAGAGATACCCCTCTTCCCGATATGCATTTTCAATCATATATTTTGACATATCAAAACGGTTTTTCTCAAAAGCCTTTCCCTTTTTCAAATAAATCTTTGAAAGCAGTGTATCCGTATCGATTATCCTGTTTCCCCTGAAAAAGAAATCGCCGGTAAAGTATTTTCTCCCCTCATCAATTGTAATCTCAATATGAAGGTCCTTGTTATTACCTGCAAACCAGACACTGTCTTTAACCACTGAAGCATCCAGAAAGCCCTGATCATTGTAATACATTATCAGCGTGTCAAGATGAGTCTTGAAGAGCTCCTCATTGTACTCCCCACTCCTGAACCATTTTTTTTCTTTGGTTTTTAATTTACGTTTGAGTTTCGATTCATCAATTTCATTATTTCCCTTGAAAGCAATACTCCTGATTCTGACTCTGGGCCCTTCATCAATATTTACTTTAACAATAGTATTACCTGGAATTTTTGTGGGAATTTTTTCAATTTTGAATTCAGCCAGATTGTATCCTTTTTCCTGATACATGTCTTTAAGCTGTATTTTCATTTCATGAAGATCCAGATCAGTAATAATCTGACCACGCTTAAGTGTGATTTTTTCTTCAAAATCCTTAACTTTCAGCTTTTTGTTACCTTTGTATTCAATACCTTCAAAAATTGGGTTTTCCTCAAGTTTTAATCTTAAAGAAATGGTTGAGTCGGTTTCTGATTCTATCATAAAATCAACAGAACCAAACAACCCCGTTCCATACAATCGTCTGATAGATTCCTGTATATCGGAACTGTTAAATTCCTTTCCTTCCCGAACCTCCAGTGCATTACGAACAACCGCAGGAGAATTAATACTCAGACCCTCAATTTCAATTTTATCAACAGTTTTGGCCTGCAATAACCCAAAACAGATAATTGTTGACAGAATTGCCTGAAACCGTAATCTCATAATCTAACCTCAGATATTACTTTGTTAAAATTCAGATTCATTGGCAAATAAGTTATCAGAAAAACTGTGTACCATATTTTTCGGAGTTCATTCTCTATTTTTTGTTTCACTCTTCAAAAACCTTCATGTAATTCCATCATCAAATATCTACTAAACAACAATTGGACTTCCGTACTTATTAAGGCCAATGGCAGTTTCGATCGGAATCATAGCTCCTGTGACTTTGAAAAAAAGAAAATCACCACAAGAACGTCTGATAGTGATTCCAATATTGGCAAAAGCAAGAAAATTTTCCTGATTCACCAGGCCGATATAAAACGGCGATAAAGTTTATTAAAATAATTCGAAGTAATTGATGATTCAATGTTGATATCATTCGACCCTGTCGATTTTACCAACCGACATTCAAATCGTTGAAAAGATATTGATGAAACACTGTTCACCAAAACTCTGGGGATAAACTTTTCAGATAAACCCGGGACTGGAAATTTGATTCCAGCCCGGGTTAAATTTTAGTCAGTTACTTGAAAAAGTACATAAAAATCAGACGTTACTATCAATGTACCAAAACTCTTCAGTTTACCCAAATGTTCACCATGTAAAATACTGCAATGTCATCTTTTCTGCAAAAAATACATTTTAATGTCGAACCAGAGCAGTTAACAGAGTATCTAATCTGGTAATAACCAGACACCATATTTTCGCTTGTGCATTTAGATTATTGAATCAGAATACGATTCAGGTTAAAATTATCATACCTCAAAAAAAGACGGACCAATATTTTGAATCAAAATACCTTAATAAAACAAAAACGCCCTGTATTAGAAGGTTTTGTGAATTCCTGTTTTCCAGTTATCATACCCCCCAATACAGAGCGCTTATAAATGTATTAAAAAAGACCATAACCCATTACGGGGTTGTACTTTTTTTGTCAGTTTTTGAAAAAACTATTTCATCTTTTTTTAAATCCAGTCGAACCGTATCTCCCTCATGAAAATGTTCACTCAGGAACTCTTCAGCCAACCGGTCTTCAACAAGCCTCTGAATAGCTCTTCGCAGAGGTCTGGCACCCAGTATCGGATCAAAGCCTTCATCAACTATATATTTTTTAACTTCCGGTGTAATTTCCAGAGAGATATTTCGGTCTGTTAATCTGCTCTGGACCTCATCAAGCTGAATATCCACTATCTGTGAAATTTCTTTTTTGGTTAATGGATTAAAAACGATTGTTTCATCAACCCTGTTAAGAAATTCCGGGTTAAAAATTCTCTTTAATTCATCCATTACCTTTGTTTTCATTGCCTGATAATCTGACGCCAAAGTTGCTTTTCCAAAACCTACAGTACCTGTTTTTTTGACATCACGAGTTCCCGCGTTTGAGGTCATTATGATTAAGGTATTACGAAAGTTAACATGACGTCCATATGAATCAGTCAAGATCCCGTCATCAAGTATCTGTAACAGTATGTTAAAAACATCCGGATGGGCTTTTTCAATCTCATCAAGCAAAATGACCGAATATGGTTTTTTCCGTATTTTCTCAGTTAACTGCCCACCTTCTTCATAGCCAACATATCCTGGAGGAGCACCAACCAGACGTGAAACAGCAAACTTTTCCATATATTCAGACATGTCGACACGAACCAGTGCATCTTCAGTGTCAAACAAAGCCTGTGCAAGCGTTTTTGCAAGTTCGGTCTTACCAACACCTGTGGGCCCAAGGAAGATAAAAGAAGCAATAGGCCGCTTAACGTTATGTAAACCGGCTCTTGATCTTCTTATACTTTTTGCTATCGCTTCCAAAGCTACATCCTGACCAATAACCCTTTTACGAAGTTCATCTTCAAGATGAAGAATCTTTTTAGACTCCTCCTCTGCAAGACGCGATAAAGGTATGCCAGTCATGGTAGCAACTACTTCTGCTATTGTTGCCTCGTCAACAAGAAGTCTTTCCTCTGATTTTGATTTTCGCCATAATGCTTTTTTCTCAATAAGAGTACCTTTTAGTTTTTCCTGTTTATCCCGCAGTTTTGCAGCACGCTCAAACTCCTGCTGTTCGACAGCTTTTTCTTTTTCCTTTATGACATCAGCGATCTCTTTTTCCATATCGCGAATTTCGGTAGGTATTTCCATGCTTGAAAGCCTTTTACGTGCACCAGCCTCATCAATCACGTCAATTGCCTTATCCGGAAGAAAACGGTCTGAGATATAACGTTCCGACAGTTTTACAGCAGACTCGATTGCTTTTTCTGTATATGTAACTTTATGATGATCCTCGTAGCGATGACGTAAACCGGATAAAATCTGAATAGTCTCTACTACATTGGGCGGGTCAACCATAATGGTTTGGAAGCGTCGTGCCAATGCGCCATCTTTTTCGATATACTTGCGGTATTCGTCAAGAGTTGTAGCACCGATACATTGAATTTCACCCCTTGAAAGCGCAGGCTTGAAAATATTTGAAGCATCCAGACTCCCCTCAGAGCCTCCAGCACCTACGATAGTATGCAGTTCATCAATAAAAATGATTATATTCTCATTTTTTTGCAGTTCAACCATCAAAGCCTTTAAACGCTCTTCAAACTGACCACGATATTTGGTTCCAGCAACCATTGAAGCCATGTCAAGGTTTATAACCCTTTTATTCTCAAGAACCTGAGGTATATTTTTTTCGACAATTTTTTGAGCAAGTCCCTCAACAATTGCAGTTTTACCTATTCCGGGTTCACCAATCAAAACCGGGTTGTTCTTTTTTCTGCGGCTTAAAATCTGGACCACCCTTTCGATCTCTTTTTCACGCCCAATAACCGGGTCCAGCTTTGCTTCACGAGCCATGGAAGTCAGGTCTCTTCCAAAATGATCCAGAAAAGGTGTTTTACTCTTTTCTTTTGATGCGCCAACAGATTCACCACCACGCAAAACCCTGTTGATCTCTTCCTTGACTCTCTCGTATTCAAGCCCGGCAGCGGCAAGAGCATTAGCAGCTGCAGATTCTGTATCTTTCATCAATGCCAGCAGCAGGTGTTCGGTTCCGATATATTTATGTGACATTGACCGTGCTTCATTTGCAGCGATTTCCAGAACTTTTTTTGCTCTGGGTGTAAAAGGCAACATCTGCCCAATAGTCATCATGCCACCGGTTGAGGTAATAGTTTTTTCAATACTGGCTGTCAATTCATCCAGATCTACCCCCATACTGCGCATAACCGCTACAGCAACACCATCTCCCTCTTTTACAAGGCCAAGAAGAAGATGTTCAGTTCCGACATAATCATTGCCTAACCTGACAGATTCTTCGCGGGCTATCTGCATTACTTTCTTTACTCGATCTGTAAACATCCCATTCATCATCAAATCTCTTCCTTCTGGTGGACATGTTTAATAATAATGTAAATTTGCCACCCTATGTTCGTGAGGATTTTCTCTTTCTTTTTCTTTTGAGCAATTCTCTAACCAACTCAGCCCGGGCTACTA
>JAAYEB010000196.1 GCA_012728995.1 Fibrobacter sp.
CTTTTTTGAGTGTTGAACATGGTCCGGATGGAAACCAGGTGGATGCAATTGACCGAATCGGAAGCGGTCCCTGGTATGACCGTGAAGGAAGACTTCTGGCTCCGGATATTGCATCACTCTTACATGACCGGCCCCAGGGTGGAAATGCAACAATAAAAAATGATTTTCCCAATGAATGGGGTATCCCAAACAGCAGACCAGATCCATTATCAAATGATGATGTAGATAATCACCATATTATTACCGGTTCCGGGGCTGACGGCAGGTTATATACGGGAGTTAGCTCACCAATATGGGGTATTGGTTTAAGTGAGAACATTGAAAGCGACAACCCGACCTGCGATGACTGGACATCAACTACTGCAAAGAGTGCACCAAGGACTGGTTTTTCATGGCCCCAGAACATAGGGTTCGGGGGTGGAGGATCAAACTGGATTTCAGGATTTGATGAGCCAGGCTGTGAACCCGGTGTCGATCTTGATTTTAGTTCTAATGCCGGTGAACGTGGTTTACGTATTATCGGCAATGGCGGTGGCTACGGCGGTTTTTACTGTTTTGCGTGTAATCCATAATTTTTTTTCGAATTTGATAGTCCGCCCAAACTAACAGGCATTTTGCCTGTTAGTCATTTATAAGGCCGGGCTTGTTTGATATAAAGTTTTCGATTTGGCGAATCGAATTTGAACTCTACATCCATGGCAAAATCCGGAAAGGACTTTTCCTGCCAGCCATTGTAAACATTAAGATAAAACCAGGTCTTGATTGTCATAAGATACCTGGCCAGATCTAGTATCTCGCTTTCACTCAGAACCGTTTTGTTTCGTGACAAATTAGATCGCGAAAGGTACTCAATAACCGGATCTTCAAATGAATTGTCATATGATGTATGAAATATCAACTGATCACTGATAACACCTGCCGGCGGATTAACAACACTGACTTCACCCTTTTGTACATCTATTGTAAGCCCCCAGATTGAAGGATTATATATATTGCGGGTAATTGCAACTCCATTAACCTCTTCATCGGGAAACGATCGATGTACAAGAATGCCCATGGCAATGCAGTGATGATCTATTTTGAAGTAATTTCGTTCTTCAAAAGCCCGGAAATTCCACAGACTGGCCCATACGGATTTGATTGCATGCTCTATCGGCTTATCAGGATCGTTAATACAACCGGTAAAGGATTCATACAACCCGGCACCGTTGAACTCTTCGAGATCTTCAGCATTGGTTGACGATCGAAATCTTATTCTCCTGAAAGAACTCAACTCAGTAATCAGATTTATCACATCTGTTAAGAATACCGAATCAAGCGGTGATGAAATAATTGAGTCACGCAGTATTTTCAACTTTTCATTGCGAACTTTGGCATCAGTAATAAATAAAGAATCAGACAGCATGGAGATCACAACACTGTCAAGACCATGACGCAACATATGCTGACGATAATAAAAAAAAGGAATTGCAAAGGCACCTTCAGGGATCGGAATTGGTCCCGGGTTAGAAACATTTATTTTTTCCAGCTCACCAAGATTTGCCGCTTTGGATCCTGCCAAAATGTAATCCTTATTAGAAATTTCTGAAATTGGAAAAAGACCTTCAGTAGTGTCATTGCAGGGAAGCACTATCGGATCATTGTTTTCATTTGAATTCCAGTAAGCCTCTGCTTCTTCAAGGGAAGCTGTTCGGAGAGTAAACGTGTCTGCTTCAACCTGTAAAAAGACCAGTTTACCCTCCAGTGCCAATATTGCAGAATCATTCCATGCCCAACGAAGCGCCATGTTTGGCGTGCCCCGGTTACGGCTTAAAACATTTATATGCGAAAGCGGTGACTGGAATTCGGTAGTGATAATTCCGGCAACAACCGAAATATTATTTGGTATTCCGTTTGTTACAACAATGGCATGCCTGCTTAAATACGTAGTTTCAACCTGACTGACATCAACCCGCGTAAGGTAACCATAAGCTTGTGCCCTGTTAATGGCCTGATAATTCTGACTGACATAAATCTGATCGGAAGTTATTTTTGGAATATTCAGAGATAATGTGCGCTGATCTAATGCAGGTGAAGTGGGCAGGAATTTCAACTGATCACCATGATAAAAATTATCTTTTACCTTGTTAAACACCATGGCGATTGCCTCTGAGCTTATTTTGTCACCTGGCACAAATTCCACTGTGTATATATCCGGACCGCGGTAATAATTTATAGCTGCAAGGTAATAAAGCCGGGTGTTTCCATTTGAATACTGCTCTCTGTTAAAGTCGGTTTGTGATTTGGCATATCCCAGATGAAGCCGGCAGAATGTGTAGTGAAGTTCGTATTTTCTTGAATCGGTAAAGTAAAGTGAATCACTGTTTATGTCATATACAAGTTTGATAGAACCGACATCACCATATACAAGCGATAGCGGCTCTCCTTCCAGACGTTCAAAATCTCTGTCACACATTACTGACGGCAGATAGTTTATACTGTCTGTACCGTTCCAGGTGCACGAAAATTGCTGGCCGGGTGTAACCGGATTTCTATTACAATTAAGAATCAAAGCAAAGAAAATCCCTGTAAACAGAATATACGAAATACTGTTTTTCATGGAGTGGTTCCGCTCTCTGATAAAATATTCGACCACGCTTTGATTCGTTTACTTTTCTTATACAGCACGCCTATATACATTCCCTGTGATGAAAGTTCTGAAAGGGAAAGAACTGCCGGAATTTCTGAAAATTTCCATTGTTCGATTCTTCTGCCGCGTGTGTCAAATAAAAGCATCCGGTATGAGTCTGTTTTTTTGTTGTTATGGTAAGTATCTGACGTTATAACCACATTTCTTTTTGTAATACGGCAATTATAATCATTTTGTATAACTTTTATACAAAATGATTTGCATACAATACCACTTGAAGACTGAAGAAAGATACCAAAGGAAAACGGATATCCACTTGATGCGATTTTTGTTTTTGGCAGTATACGGACTTTTTGTAACGGGACATATTTTGGATGATGATAAACGAATTTAATTGCAGACTGCAGAGTATCAATTTTGATCGAATCATCTTCATACCATTGATGAAAACCCGTATAAGGAAAAGGGTCTTTATAAAGCCGGTACTGTTTGGGGTGTCTGAGAGAATCGGCAATCAGAGGTGAAGAAAAGGGAATGGTGACTGTCAAAACATGGTCAAAATATAAAAAACCGGCATCAAACGCAAAATGCAAAACCGACTTTGCATTTTGCGAAAGCGGATACATCGAATCACTGACAGTAACACTGAAACGGTCATATCCCAACAAATAGGTTGGCGGGACAACCCCGGGGAAGACAACTGCTATTAAACATGTGTCAAACATTTCAAAAGTTTCTTCACTGGCCCCGCCAAGAGACCACTCCCTTGTAATATTTAAAGCCTGTACCGGACCCGCTGTAAATAAACAGATGCATATTGCGTAATTAAGAGACAGTTTGAACAGTGCTGATACTATTGCTTGCATAAACACCGGATATTCAGATATTTTACCAGTACATGGAAGGTTTATTTTTTCAGGTTGTCCTGTCAGCACTTTACAGTTCCTTTAAAATTACTTTAAAACAGTTCGAACACATCTGAAAGCCTGCGGATGCCGCGCAGAAGAAAAGTTCGGAATCCGTCGTGAAGAGGTGACATCCTTTTCCCTCGAACGGAAAAAACCACCTCTTTGCACACGATATGGATCATGCGACATTTCATTATCAGGATACGTTAGCGGACCGGCCGGATCAAAAAACGGTGCAGATTCATAATAACTGCTGTCATACCAGTCCTGAGTTATTTCGAGCATTGATCCGTACAGGTCGTATAATCCGAAACGATTCGGCTTTTTTTCTGCTACACCGTGAATTGTATCATCGGCTGTACCCAGATACCACGCATACTCGCCAAGAATTGAGGAGTCATTACCGAAAAAATAGCGTGTTGTTGATCCTGCCCTGCAGACATACTCCCATTCTGCTTCAGATGGAAGACGCCACCCGTTTTTTGAGGGATCACAAACCACATCAAGATATTCACGGTAATTGTCGGTTGGTTCGGGCAGATTCGAATAACATGGAACCAGACCATCCCCAATACTTCTCCAGTTACAATACTGAATTGCCCAATGATAGAAGCAGTTGTCTACAGGGTGATTATCCTTGTAATAAAATTGACCAAGGTACTGTGGAACCCAGTCTGTTTTAAACTGAAGAAACTGATTAGCAGTGATCTCTGTTGTATCCATCCAGAAATCATGTGTAAAAGCGGTTTCATGAACCGGCTGTTCATTTCCATTACCATTAGCCGACCCCATTAAAAATACGTGACCGCCTGCAGGTATTTTCCGTGCACGGCCGCTTCTTTCTAAACGATCCCATGCTGTTATTCTGGCAATACAGTTGTCTCCATGCCCTCCCCTGACTGCAAACGGTATCGTATGTATTCCCGGTGCCAATGTCAAAAAAAAATCGCTCTGAAACGGTACCATCCATGTAGCACCGCCATCAGCGGAAATCTGGATTGAGACAATAAGAGAATCATCGTCCTCATCCTGAATGTTGAATTCAATAACCCCTGTACACGAATCAGAATATTCCTTAATATTTTCCTGATCTACTGAAACCGAAACTACAACAGGATCGGCAGCATATAAAACTGTTACCATGCTCCAGAAGACACCCAAGACAGCAGCCCTTCGCAGTGCAGTAACATTTATCGTTTCAAGCAATTGCCAGTTGTTAACCATTTGCTTCCAGCTTCCATTTCCTATAATTGTTCAAATATAAATGGTATACTCATACGGGTTTTGCCATTTTTGAATACTGCAAGATAAAAACCTGCTCCAAACTTTTTTCCTGTTTGAGAAAGCGGAGTCCAGCACCATTTACCTGGTTTAAGAAGAACAGGTTCGGCAATTTTACATCCATTTAATGAGTATATACCAGCAATAATATCTTTTTGCGGTTTTTCGCAATAAAATATAAACTTTCCATTTTTTCTAATCAGAAGAATGTGGAGAAATGTCTGATTGTAATTGTCATTGCCGGACTTGATTACTTTATTGGCTTTGCCCAGTGAAAAACGGTTGCTTAAACCAGAATCTGATCCGGCATTTAAACTCCCTGCCAGAAAGAGAGTGAAAATAAGCAGCTTCTTTTTATACATGAATATACCTTTCTAGGGATTATACATAACCGGCATTGTAACCGAATGGTCCGGTAAAGTTATTTTCAGAATCATCGACTGCAGTGAAATCCGTGTTGATTCAGTCATGACAATTCCAGTTTTACCACACTGTTGCATGTAACCACAAGCAATCATTTTTCCGTTTATCGAAAAAAGGCCCCAGGAATTGACAAAGTTACTTTTTTTACCATTCTGCATGTTCCACAGGTAAAGCGCATTACCCTGCCATGAAGTCCTCCATTCAGGGTGCGGTTTAATTTTTTTGTTTTCAGGGTTTTGTGTTGACACAGGCGAACGCAGGTTCCATACTTCCCAGCTGTATCCCCCAACCAGTTGCCGGGTACCATGCGAATCGTATATATAGGTAACCGGACCTATGCCGTCTTTCTGGAAAAAAAAGTTGAAATTTTCATGTTTCACGACTTTACTTGATGGATCATCCTGAGACATGTCGCAGCTACCCTTTATTGTAAGTATGGTATTTTCAATTTCGCCAGACACTTCAGTTGCGCTATCTTTTACACAAATCTCTTCCGGTACCTGTAACTGCGGATCATGAATAAAATACTGATCACGGTTATTATGAATAATATTTCCGTCATTTTCAAACACTATCGTATCGTAAGACACACGTGGTTCAGTGAAAACCGAATCAAACGGATCTGCCCAGTAACCCTGGTATTTTTTTCTGGTCAGTTCGGTTTTTTCGAGAACAGTAAAGCTGGTCAGTTCGTTTTCTGAAGAATCTTTTTTTATAATTTCCCAGTATTTTAGACCGTAAAAATTGGTACCGCCTCCTGAATGCCCGGTCCGATACTCATAATTAAATATCCACTGCCGGTTTAAGTCGGTCGGGAAAAAGTCTGCGGAAAAAAGAGCCGTAACTCCCCATAGTATTACAGAAATAACGTAAACTGCCTTTGGGTAATCTGGAAAACTGTATTGTGCTTTACCAGAATTTTTACTTAGTATAGACATGCTGTACTCCTGTTGTATAATTACAATGTGCTTCGTAAAAGAAACATTTTAACGTTTACCTTTTGCCAATTATCGGTTGCAGCAAGTAACCAGAAACATGCGTTCAGAGAAAAAACCTTTCATATTAACATTCCTCCTGTCTTGAAAACGCCCTCTATTTCCATACTATTGTTGAATCATTAAGAATAGAGATATCGTATTTCTTGAAATCGGGCCCGGTGGAACCTGGTAAACTGACCATATCATTTATAATTCCAGCTGTATAATCTCCGGGCGGAACATCCGGAATATGGATAGTTCCTGTACTTGAGCCGTTTGAATAAAAAGGTGTTCCTTCAAAAAATACCAGTGAATACTCAGTAATCTGAATTTTTGGTATCTCGCCCGAGACTGTTGCTGTTGGTGGCAATGAGTCGTAACGGATTGTATCAATCGGTGAAAAACCGAGCTCTATTCCAGGCAGAAAAATACCGACAGTTGAATCTGGAATAATAACTGTTATGTTATAGGTATCCGGCGATTGAATTGTAAAGTTAAACAAACCGTCAAGATCTGCAGTCAGTGTATCAGCTGAACCGTATTTTCGGGGCGGTATGTAGTCATGGTCGCAGATATAGATTTTTGCACCTGGGACTGTTGCACCCGAAAGTATAGTTTCTGTGGCACATATTGCAATACCGCTGGTAGTTTCTGAACTGTTGCCCTTGTCGCCGGCAATCGGATTTACGCTGCATTGTAAACATAAAAGAAATATCACAAAAAAGAGTAACATACCTTTTTTTGAGCTCGAATTGAACGCCCTCATTTTTTACCTCCATTTTCCGTGATGCGCGAAAGCGGGAAAAGCTGCATGTTGAGTTGATACACGCACTCGGTATCGGTATCGTTTTCGACCATTTCCACAATTGTTTTGCGGGTTTGAGCAAGAATATTCCTGATTTTTTTATAACAATCAGCAGATATTCCAATTGTCAGAGTTGAATTGTCACGAGCACTTTGTTCGAAACGGTCAAAGGATTCAGCAGCCAGACGCAGTGTTTCCTGCTGAAAATTGGTAATAGCAAGTGACTTTTCATATGAACCGGTTGTAATTGCATCAGCAGTCAGTCTCAGGATATTTTGTTCATCATTTTTAATCATACAGAGTCTTTTCAATAGTTGAATTGACTTTTTTGCCTGTCCAGGTGTAATTGCAGGTACAATCATTGATGCAATACGGTCATATTCGTCCTCTTTAAAACTGAATACTCCTATTAGTGATCGTACAGCGCTATGGTACCAATGAGTATAGAACTCATACTGGTCGCTTCCTACAACAAACTGAATTTTGTTATTTTTGCGCATCTTTAGCAAAGAATTGTAGAGATCATTTCGCCTGTTCAGTTTTTTTTCCTGATTGAATGCAACCAGTGTTTTGAAATACTGTTTCTGATCGGGGGTGTGCCCGCATACCTCAGATACTTTCTGCGCAGTTTCTTGGGAAAGAGACCGTTTACCCTGCAGCAACAATGTCAGCCAGGAGGAGGAATTTATACCAGCCTTTGCGGCAAACCAGCGATTTGAAGCAGACAAACCACGAGCCTTTCGATCGGCCAGAAAGTCTTTAAGATATCTGCGAAAATCTGAATATATATAAATTGATTTCATAAGCTCCTTTATTTATAGCCACTTTATTTTGTGAGCGTTATATCTTTATTATAATCTATTTTTAGCATTTTTACAACTTTTTTTTAACTATCAGTAAGCAGTTAGAGGGAAACAATCTGGGGGACGGACTATTTTTATATGTTTATGGCTTAACAAAGTTTGGGTTCATTAATTCAGATTCCAGAAGTTTTACGTCAGGTTCAGGCAAGAATCCTTCATATTTGGGTTAAAGCATTTTTTTAAAAGGTGTTCTAAAAGATAAAAAAGTAGTCCGTAAACCTTAAGGGCTATTTTACTGACCTTTTAAATTTCTTTACAAAGCTTTAATATTTAGAAAAAAAGCTTATGGGCTTGGCCTCAAAAGCTTTTGGGGACAAGCCTGAAAGCTTGGCACTTTAACGAAAAATGCTTTGGGGATTAAACCCGGAAGCTTATGCAATTTAAGGAAAAAGCTTTTGGTTTGAGCTGAAAAGCTTTTTGAAATATACCCTTAAACTTGATAATTTAACGCAAAAGCTTTGGGGGTAAGTCCGGAAACCTGGCACTTTAACGGAAAAAGCTTTGGGGGTTAAATCCGGAAGCTTAGGCAATCTAACGAAAAAGCTTTTGGTTGTGAACTGCCAGGCTTTCGGGATTATACCAGAAACCTTGGCAGTTCAATGAAAAAGTTTTTCCTTCTCTTCGTCTGTCATCTCAGATACCATCCTGTATAATCATGACTTTTTCAACCATAATATCAGAACTCGTACCAATTCGTAAAAGACAAACACCCCTGCAATGAAGTCGGATTAAGGCATTACAGCTTCCAGAGGAAAAATTACCTGATATCAACCGGTGCCCTCTTATATCGGTAATCGCATAGGGTACAGTTTTTCTTAAAGGATTGAAAAATTTCAGATACAAAGATGTTCCCTGATTTAAAACACGAAATCGCTTTGCCCTTGTATTACTAATATGAAATTGCTTTATACCGGTAATTCCACTCACATCGATTTCACGAATAGACACCATTTTATAATCTGCGGTATCATTATCAGTACGCATCAGAGCCGTTCCCCCACCCTCGGTAATTACCATATTATCAGGATAGTTACATCCGGAAACATCTCCTGAAGGCCATGCACCCGAATCAATTACTTCACCAACTTTTTCCCAACAAACGCCATCCTGCGGATCACCATTGGAAACACTGTCTATGTACAACTCAAGTTTGACCTGTGTATTATTCATAATATTGTAAACAAGAAATTTCATTCCTATCCACCGATTCAAGGGCAAAGGTGCTTCGTTCCAGAGAGGATCTTGTTTGTGAAACCCCGACCCTGACCAGTAGTCACTTCCCGGATGTTTCAGCTCCTTTTCGAAATCCCATTTTCCATCATTGCGAAACCGCGCATAATAGGTTGTTGCGTCACAGTTGTCACCACCGGGAGATCCGTGTCCAAGCGGACCACTGCGCAAACCAACCACCATACCGCCCCAGCTGGCTCCATCAGTTCCATGCCGTCGGTAGTAAGCAGTAAATTCAATATCACGATATTTTTGCGCGGGCACTTTATTATCGATAAGAGAATTGATATGAAATCGCGGCCCGGTTCCAGACATCTGCATAATACCATTACCGTCAATTCTAAACCCGTCCGTACCGCCGCTGTGATCTTCTGTCCATCCAGTTGGATCGTAAGGGTCTGAGGCGTAACTGAATGTACGCGAGATCCCATTATTCCAGTGTGCAGAGTTCCACTCCCTGGTTGCAGCCTTTGCTGGATAAAATTTGACTATACCGAATGTATCCAGTTGAGTTTCAGCATAACAGAAGCAGCTTAAAATAAGTATATATACGATTGCTTTCATTTTATTTGGAATTTTCAATAACCCGGCATTTCGTTTAGCCTTTTATCGCACGCTTGTTGTAATTTTTGACCATTTTTCCAAATGATTTATCTTTCTTCCGTTTTTCATGATACGACATACCGTAAAATTCAGACTCTTTTTTCAATTTGAGATAATTTTTGAACCTGCCCTCTTCAATTTCTCCCTTTTCAATCGCTTCAATTATCGCGCAGCCCTCTTCATGAGTATGCGTGCAATTTCTGAAACGGCATTTCAAAGCATAAGCAGAAAATTCATCAAATGTCTGGTCCAGACCACTTTTTATTTCAAAATTTCCAAGTTCCCTCATACCCGGGGTGTCAATGAAAATACTGCCTGAATCAAGACATGTAAGCTGACGCCTGACAGTTGTATGCCTGCCCTTCCCGTCCTTTTCCCTCACTTCGCCGATCCTGAATGAATCTTTACCGAGCAGACGATTTAAAAGCGAGGTTTTTCCCACTCCAGACTGCCCCAGCAAGCAATAAGTTCTACCCGCTACGAGATTATCCGACAGTGTTTTCACTCCATTTTCGACCACATTGCTGACAAACAGATACCGGTTACCGAGCTTCGACAAAACACCTTTTAAATCATCCTGTTCCGCAATAGACAAGAGGTCGATTTTGCTGAAAACGACAATCGGTTCAATTCCACTTTCATTGAGCATGACAAAATACCTGTCAAGCAGATTCAAATTGGGATGCTCTGCAGACTGCACGATCAAACCGAAATCGATATTAGCGGCAATGAGCTGAAAACCCACCCGTTTTCCAGCCTCTTTACGTTTTAATAAGCTTTTACGGGGCAGAACCGAATGAACTATTGCAAGCGTATAATTATCCAGAGCCTGTATCGCAACCCAATCGCCTACTGTGGGAAAATCTGAGGTCTGCTCGGCATCAAACATGAATTTGCCGGAAAGTTCCGCCGACATTTCATGACTTCCGTCCGAAACCATATAGCTGTTTCTGTTTACCTCAATTACTCTGGCCAGTGAAAACTCGTTTTTGATGTATTCGGTATCAACACTTTGAATCCATTCATTATATCCCAGTTTTCCAATATTTTCATTTTTTATCGGATAACTCATTATCTATATGCTCCCTTTATTTCATTTACTTAAATCCAATTTTCTGTTTCACGTATTTCATATCTCATTCTCTTAACAATATCTTCTTAGACAACCGCATCAAGTATGCCTTTTCGGTTTTTAACACCTTTTGTTTTGGACTGTCTGTTCCACCCTGAAACTACAATTAATTGTATATCATTAGTCAAAAATATCGCACAAAAGAATCAATATTACTGAAAGGACCTCGACTTGCAGTTGAGGGTATCGTTTATTCAGCTAAAATCAAAAAAAATATATTGCAGACTTTAAAATTATTTAAATTACCCGTGGCATTGTCATTTCATATGTTCTTCGCCTGAAAGAAGAAAGTTTCATTCATGCCCGAAATAAACATTAAAACCACAAATAATATACAATCCGGACACAAGCGGTCATTATTAAGTTTGTACATTTTCTAACCAGTTGTAGTGTTACTCTGCGCATTCTTGCTTTTGCTTTTACAATCTTTCACCTCGTAGTATTTTTCAGATGAATTGAACAATCTATTTTTTACCTGAATCGGACGATTAATTTACAACTCGTTCCCGCATTGCGGGAGTGAAATCGAAGCATGAGCTGCACTGTGGTACCGCAGAAATGGTTTTATGGCTGTGAAGGTCATATCTACCTTTCACCGTTGTCGTTGTCGTAATCGTGCACGAATGAATATTAAACCGATCTGGATCTGATTCTTTTGCCAATATCCACGAAGCAGATCGTGTAAAGGAATCGTTACTATTTAGGTTTTATTTAAACACAAAACCACCTGATCTTTTTTAGATACGAGCATAAACTAATAAGATAAGGGAAACAGATGAAAGAGTTGCAAGGTATGCGATTTTGTATTTATTACAGGGTAACAACAAACGATAGTATTACAATTGACGAATATGCACGAGATATTGCACTTGAGCAAACTGTAGAAACACCTTTAGACTGCATTCCTGATGAGCATATAAACCGCGGTATAACAGGACAAGTGGAATCTATCAGACCGGTTAACAAAAACAATTTTCAGTATGATATCTGTATAAGTTATCACTCTGATGTTACAGCACGCAGTATTCCTCAATTCCTGAATGTTCTTTTTGGTAATATTTCACTGAAGAACAATATACGGATAATTGATTTTTCTATTCCTTATCAGGAAAATCCTTTTTTCCCGGGCCCATCATACGGTATTACAGGAATAAGGAAGATAAGCGGGGTCTACGGGCGGCCGCTGACATGCACTGCCTTAAAACCGCTTGGATTACCACCGATTAAACTTGCAGAGATAGCCGCAAAGTTTTGTAATGGAGGAGCTGATTTTATAAAGGACGATCATGGTTTATCGGATCAGTCGTTTCACCCTTTTAAAGAAAGGGTGGCGCGGTGTCAGGAAGCCGTTTCCGAACAGAATATAAAAAACGGAAGCCGTACACTATATTGTCCTATGGTATCGGGGCGGTTTGATGAAATTACAAGTCAAGTGGAATATGCTCTTTCGTGTGGAGTTAAAAGTATACTTATTGCGCCAATGCTTGTTGGAATGGATACGGTTCGATATATTGCTCAAACCTATCGTCCTGTTATACTGGCTCATCCGTCATTTACCGGAACCCATTTTCATGACCACAATCACGGTATGACTCCGGCTGTACTGCTTGGTAAACTATTTCGCCTTATTGGTGCAGATGTATCGATATTCCCCAACGCTGGAGGACGGTTTGGTTTCAGCACAGAAGAGTGCAATGAACTGGCTCATGCTCTTCGTGAACCTGTAAAAGGATTTTTACCTGCTTTCCCAAGTCCTGCCGGAGGTATGAAAATAGAAAAAATAGATTCAATTGTTCAGCAGTTTGGTAAAAACAGCATGTTACTTATAGGGGGTTCCATTTTGCAGCACCCCGAAGGAATTGAAGCCGGCACTAATGCATTTGTTAATGCTGTCAAAAAGGTGTCTGAAACGGTAGATAACAAATTGAATGAATACCTGCCATTTCCAACTGCATGTGAAATTCCAGTAAAAGAATCATATAGTCATAATGCTGATATGGATATTCTGCGCTGCAAGTCGTTTCGCTGGGACAACCGCACCGTAGAATCTTATAAAAGTGAAGGTCCGGTAAATTTCAAAGGAATTTCCCGTCAGAATCTGACCGGCAATTTTGGAGAAAAAACCTCATTTGACTTGCGTTATTTCGAGATCGAACCTCAGGGGTATTCGAGTCTGGAGCGCCATGAACATGAACACGTGATCATAGGCGCGCGAGGGAAAGGGATCGTGAAAAAGGGAGGAACCGAGCATTTGATAAGACCTCATGATATCGCGTATGTCAGGCCGCATGAAGTTCACCAGATCATTAATCGTTGGGACAAACCATTTGGATTTTACTGTATTGTTGACCACGAAAGAGACAAACCTGTTGCTCTGGAGCAAGACTGATACTCCTGTTGAAGGTATAATTGTTTTACTTAAATGTAATTACATTTTTGGGACGGACTATTTTTATATGTTTTTTTTAAAAAGTAAAAAGATAGTCCGTCACGAATTTCCCGTCCAAATCCTCTGATATAATCGTTCCGTAAAAAAACGCCAAAACTTATATGATAACATAAATCAAATATTATAACATGATAATATTCATCAAAATACAGAACCGAATCGGTTATAAATGTTCCGTATGATTGGAACATTATATTATTGAATTAACACATTTTATCCACATCCAATAACTTTTAGTCTTATATTGTTCATCATAAGGTCATTATGAGAAAACATAAATCAAAACTATCAATTTTTACATATACAGATTATCGGAAATATCTTTCCGATTTCTATCTGGAACAGAAAAAGGTAAATAACGCATTTTCTTACCGTTTTTTTTCCCGAAAAGCGGGAATAAATTCCGTTGGACTGTATAGAGATGTTGTTGAGGGACGTCAAAAACTCGGTAGAGCGCTTATAATGAAATTTTCTACAGCAATTGGTCATAGCAGAAAAGAAGCTGAATATTTTGAAAACATGGTGTTTTTCAATGAAGCCAAAACTAACGAAGAACGTAAGCTGTTTTTTGAACGTATGATCTCATCTCAGGGTTTAAAAGGAAAAATTATCGAGACTACAAGATATGAGTATTATCAAAAATGGTATTACAGTGCTGTACGTGCACTGGTTTCAATCGGCAGATTCAAATATGACGAAAAAAGTTTCAGGAAAATTGCAGGAATTCTAAACCCAAGAATAAGGCCCGATAAGGCGAAAAAATCTCTTGATATCCTCAAAAGGCTCGAATTCATTACTGAAGATTCAAATGGTTTTTTTATATTGACCGATACAGTGATTACTACCGGTGTGCTCAAGCCAGAGAAAAATGTTAACATACTCAATATCGTTAATTACCAGAAAGAGGTTATGGATCTGGCAAACGGAGCTGTAGATATATTCAAGCCTGAAAATATCAACCTTTCTACACTCACGCTTGCTGTTTCTGATAAGACGAAAACCATTATTAAAGAGGAACTTGCTGCTGTACGATCAAAAATCGCATTACTTGCAGAAAATGATAACAAACCAAATCGCGTTTTTCAACTTAATATGCAGTTTTTTCCCCTCTCTGATGTTTGTAAAGGAGATGGTGGTGCCTGAAGTAAAAAACTTTGTAAAAATCATTTTCTCTTTTACTGTGGCTTGTTTTCTTGAATGCAGTACTTCTGATAGTATTGCTAATGGAAGCAGTTCGGAAACAGTAATAGGCCGGATTGCAAACCTCGACGGGACTCCGGCATGCTCGACAATTGTGACAATATTTCCTGATACCTATAATCCGGTAACTGATAGAGAATTAGATGTTGTACATTCCGATACAACCGACAGAAATGGGCATTATCTTCTGAATATAACAGGAAACTATTCAGGTTATACAATTGTGGCAAGAAAAATAACAGGAAAGACCCGTGCGCTTATTACAGAAATAAGAACAAGCGGTGTAAATGATACTGTTATTGTTGAAGATGGGATTCTCAGGAATACGGGCAGTATAGCAGTTGATATTCCAAAAAGTTTATATAAACATGATGGTTATGTGTATATACCTGGTACTGCAATGTTAGCTTTTGTAAAAGACAGCAGCTCTGGAACCGTATTGGACTCTGTACCGGCTGGCATAATTCCGCGGATCGTTTATGCATCAGAAAGCGCGATGATGCCTATGGTGAGCAGGTATGATGTAGATGTGATATCTTCTGATACGTCTTTTGTTATACATCCGCAATGGCAGTATGCGAAGAGTCTATACCTCAATACTACTTCTGCCGGGGCATCTGTTGAGAGTGATATCTATAATTTTCCTGTTCTTGTAAGATTAAATAATAAAAATTTTGATTTCAGCCTGGCTGAAGCTGATGGGGCTGATATCCGGTTTTCGAAATCAGATAATACTTTTCTTCCGTTTGAAATTGAGCGGTGGGATACTGAAAATGAACAGGCTGAAATATGGATTGCTATGGATACGGTATCGGGTAACAGTGACTATCAGAATATAACTTTGCTTTGGGGAAATTCCGGTATTGCAGACGAATCGGTTAACAGTGTGGTATTTGATACTGCAACAGGTTTTCAGGGAGTATGGCACCTGGCA
Source organism: Fibrobacter sp. (assembly GCA_012728995.1). Taxonomy (GTDB): domain Bacteria; phylum Fibrobacterota; class Chitinivibrionia; order Chitinivibrionales; family Chitinispirillaceae; genus JAAYEB01. Next base: position 15,435 of record JAAYEB010000196.1, read on the forward strand.
GAAAAAGGAAATTCTACAGTTTGCGATGCTACACAAAATTGTTATAATGGTACTCCTTACAGCATGGCTGATTCATCATCTGTTCCTGGAATCATAGGAAAGGCAATGGATTTTGACGGTAAGAGCGATTTTATTACAATGCATAATACAGCGCACAGTAAGCTTGATTTTCAGGAAAATGGTTACTATGCGGTATCTCTTTGGGCGTATGCAGATTCTGTTGATTCTTCGTGGCATGGTATTGCAAGTAAAGGTCATCACCAGTACTATCTTCAGTATAAATGTTTTGATGACACAGCTGCATCATGGGAATTTGTTGAATTTCAGGATCAGACCGGGTGGAAATACAGTGAACACAGAACGCCGCAAACACCAAAAGAAAAGGAATGGGTTTTTCTCACAGGTGTTCGTGATGGTGACCGCCAGTATTTGTATGTCAATGGAGAACTGGTGAAGGATGATGCGCTTGTTAATCCAAAGGAAATGAAACGTAATACCGATTGTGATTTTTCTATCGGGTGTCATCTCAAACATGATCTGTTACCGGATCTGGAGGGTTTGAACTATTTCGATGGTAGAATCGATGAAGTAAGGGTTATGAATTTTGTACCTGATAATGACTGGGTAAAACTGTGCTATATGAATCAGAAAGAAAATGATGCATTGATTGAATGGAAGTAAAACCAATGATTTATGACGTGTCAAATCATATCGGGAGATCAGACAGATGAAAAAGCGTGTTTCGGACGTTTCACTGTTCCTGTTATTAGTTGTATTTACAGTTTTAGAAATCCATGCACAGTATGACTACGGAATCCATGATCCTGCAGGAATAGTCAGTGAAAATGGCCGTTATTACACCTTTTACACAAGTAATGGAGTAGAACATGCCTACTCAACCGATCTTTGCACATGGAAACGGGGTGGCAGGATTTTTTCTTCCGGTTTTCCTTCATGGATTAATACTTATGTACCTGGTTTTGAAGGTCATTTCTGGGCGCCGCAAGTTTTTTATATGAATAACAAGTGGCATGTTTATTATTCCTGTTCAACATTCGGTTCGTGTCAATCAGCAATAGGACTCGCTACGTCAACTTCACTAGAAAACCCCGTCTGGAAGGATGAGGGTATGGTAGTTTTTACAAACAATTCGTCGGATCATAATGCAATTGATGCCGATGTCATGAGGCATGACGGAAAGGTCTGGTTAATATACGGATCATTCTGGTCGGGTATAGTGATGACAAGACTAGATACAACAACGGGAAAGCCAATCGACAGAAATGATTTACATTATGTCGCAGACGGTAATCCGGAAGCTGCTTTCTCAATATACCATGGTGAACACTATTATCTGTTTTTTAATCGGGGTAAATGTTGTGACGGGGTAAACAGCACTTATTATATCAATGTTGGCAGGTCAAAAAATCCTGCTGGTCCATTTCTTGATAAAAACAACAGAAGTACAAGTAATGGTGGTGGAACAGTTATTCTCGAAACACAGGGACGATTTATTGGTCCGGGGCATTTTGGTTACTTCGCTGAAAACGGAAAAGAATATATGTCTTACCACTATTATGACAAAAACCAGAATGGGATGTCAAAGCTCAAAATCAGCACACTTTCCTGGCATGATGGTTGGCCTGTGGTGAATACAGACTTTGACCCGTGTAATCCGGGACCAGTCGATGATTGTGCAGGAGTGGAGAACGGCACTGCTTATATAGACGAATGCGGAGATTGTGTTGGAGGCACAACAGGAAAAAAAACCTGCAAACAGGATTGTAATGGTGACTGGGGGGGAGTCGCTTTTGAAGATTCATGTGGTGTTTGTGCTGGTGGGAAAACAGCAGTTTTGCCATGTGCGGGATCAATTCAGGGCGAAGAAGCTTTGGAGTTCGACGGAATAATCGAAAATACTAATGCGGGATATATTGGGGAAGGATATCTTAATCTTGATAATAAAATTGACGCTTGTGCAACATGGGAGCTTTGCGCTGATATACCATCTCATTACACACTTTATTTCCGATTCGCCAATGGCGGATCGGAAAATAGAAACATGTTTTTGGTTGTAAATGAACAAGAACCGGGTTCTGTAATTGAAATTCCCCAAACTGGTTCATGGACAAATTGGAAGACTGTATCAGCAGAACTGGAATTGAGAAAAGGAAAAAACCGGATAACACTCATTCCTTCAAGCAGTGAAGGTGCTCCGAATATCGATATCATAACTTTCTCTGATGAAAAACTGCACAGGTGTGAATCTGGCATAATTACTAAAAGTAAGGGTAAGGCGAAATTCACAGATATGAGGTGTGTAGAAGGTGTCGTATCATTTCATCTGGAGAAAGAGAAACCGGTAACTTTTCGTATTTATACTGCCTCCGGTCGACTTGTAAAGAAATTATCTGTTAAAAATGTCAAAAAAGGCATGAACCATCTCGATTTGAACGGTGTTGTTTCATGTACTGGAATCTATCTGCTTTTTATCTATGAAAACGGAACTGATATCGGCCTCAGGAAAATGTTGAATATAAGATAAACTGATGAATAAGATCAGATAACAGCAAACAGTATTATATCGTGATAAAGGTCGTTAGTGTGATTTTTAAAAACTGAGCCGGTTTTATACTGCTTTTGTAACTGTATTTTAAGTAATAAGGCGTTATTTATGATGGGAAAACATTTATTTGGAAAAGTGGTTGTTCCTTTCATATTGTCTTTATGTTTTATGAATTTGTCTGCCCAGGAAAAGATGTACAGTGGTAATCCGCTGTTCAAGGATATTTTTACAGCGGATCCATGTGCTCTTGTTCATAGCGATACATTTTACCTTTTTACCGGCCATGATGAGCAGACATCTTTTGGTAACACCTTTCTTATGCGCGACTGGCATGTCTATTCAACTGCGGATATGGTGAACTGGACAGATCATGGTGCGAAACTGAAAGCAACAGACTTTTCCTGGGCAAGCGGCAACGCTTTTGCCGGTCATGTTACAGAACATAACGGGAAATTCTGGTGGTATGTGTCTGTAACACACAAACATATACGCGTCGGTGAAGGGTTTGCCATAGGAGTGGCTGTTGCCGATCATCCACTTGGGCCTTATGAGCCAACAGGTGAACCTCTGATAACAGACAATACACTTAATTCTATTACTCTGAACATTGATCCGGCAGTATATATAGATAATGGGATACCATGGTTATTTTGGGGATCATGGGGTGATGCCCGAATGGTGAAACTGAAAAATAACATGACTGAACTTGATGGATCTGTTAAAACAGTTAATACACGGGACTTTTTTGAAGCACCATGGATACACAAGAAAGGAGATGTCTACTATTTGTCATATGCCTCCGGATACCCATCAACAACAAAGTATTCGACAAGTAACAGTATCGAAGGGCCCTGGACATATCAGGGAATAATTAATGATTTACTCCCAAATTCAGAAACCAATCATCAGGCCATAATAGAATTCAAGGGGAACTGGTATTTTGTATACCACAATGGTGGCCTTGATGGTGGAGGTACATATCGTAGATCTGTATGTATTGATAAGCTGGAATACAATATTGACGGTACTATCAAAAAGGTAATAAGAACTTCTAAAGGCGTTCCGGCAATCATAACTACTAATGTAAAGCTGCAGATTGGTACGGAAAACAATATTGAAATAACAAGGCAGCCACTTTCAGAACGAATGGTCAAATTAGATTATTATGTCAAAAACCCAGGCCCCACAACCCCAATTTACAATCTGCTGGGAATCAGAAACAAAACGGTAAAATCAACAGGTTTGTATATATTTACACCAAAAACCGAAGCTGATGGTTTATCAAAAGGAGCATTTATCAAAAGGTAGTGATAATCCTGAACTTGAATCGTAAAGAATTGAAATGATTGCACCACTAACATTAAAGGTGAATCAAAAGTGAGAAAATTATCTTCGTTTTTACAATATTCATGTCAGTTGTTGCTGACAATTTGACAGTCAGTCATAATGGCGGTGACTTTTACAAGGGTGCAAATCAGTAAGTTCATACCGTTTATCAAAAATGATTTTGTAAAGTACATGAGTATTCTTATATCCTGAGCAAAGTGTATTAAACAGGGGGGGGGTAAAGTATGAAACAATTATTACTGGTAACAACAGCAATAAGCTGTTTTAATGTGTTTGTATGGAGTCAGACATGTGGTGAAGGAGATTATGATGCTGAAGCAATACTCAATGGCAGCACCTGGACCGTGACAAATGATGGAAACACAGTCTATGCCGGTTCAGATATGCTCAGGGCAATGCAGGAGGCTGTAGGCAGCCTGAGCAGGAACCGGACCCGGATAGAGCGGGTACTTGTGAAGGGAGACGGTACGATACAGGCCAATCGTTCACTGGATCTTCCAAGTTACACAGCCATTGATGTATGTGGTACCATAAATGTTACAGGGTCTGCAAGCGGGGACAATGCTGTAATTCGTGGTCGTGATGTTCATGATATTGAAATAGAAAATCTTTCTGTTACAGGGGCTCCTTATTTCGGAATATTCTTTCGCAAAGGGTACAATATTACCCTGAAGCAAATAAATCTTCAACTTTCGGGCGGACTTGGAATCAGAATAGATAACGATCCTTCCGGAAGCGGTAACTGGGGATCAACAAACAGAGTTAAAAATGTCAGAATGGATAATGTTTATGTCAGTGGAGCCAATAATCATGGTGTTGAAACATATGATGTTGACGGATTAAAAATTGGGAAAGTAACAGCACGAAATGTTGCTAATTGCGGTCTGATTCTTAATTCGACAATAAACGCTGAAAATCGATACAATCGATGGTGAGGATTGCGCAACTGGTACCGGATATGCTACATTTCGTATGGCTAACCGTAATGGTAAAGTAGGGAATGACTGGCCGGAAAACATATTCGTTCACTATATACGTGCTCGTCGTGGAGGGCGTGGCATATTCTCTGTTTCAGAAAGTGGGGGAGCGGTTTTCGAAAAAATTGATATTGCGGGAACCAAGAGCAACTCGATTCTTCTGGAGAACGCCTATAATATAACACTTGCAACTGTTTCGGGAGTGGTAGAAGGAAGTGATATCCGCATTGCTGCACGCGCTGATGATATATTAATGCTACTGAAATTTATTTCGAAAGAATGTTTTATACAATCAAAGTGAGGAATAATGAGGCGAATTTTAATAAATTTATGTATACTTTTGATGAGCTTTAAATTTCAAAGCAGTTCAGAAACGAAACCGGACCGGAACTGGTCGAAAAATATTGATTCAATCTGTTTCTATGCCTCAACAAGAGGTGATACAATCGTAACTGTAACAGACCGTGTTACGGTGTTATCATTATCCGGTGAAATCATCTCTAAGACATTACCACTTGATTATTTGAAAGATTTGAAAGATGGTCAGCATTCTTTTTGTTATCTTTCAGACAAAACTTTGCTTTTTATTAAGAATCAATATGAAATTACAAAGCTGAGCTTATCGGGTGAAAAGCTCTGGTCAAAGTCTCTAAGAGATACCATTCCCGACGCTGTGTGTAATGATTTTGTAGAGGATAATGCAGGAAACCTTTACTTATGTGGTAATGTCAGTTACCAGTCTGCTTTTCTTATCTCAATATCACACGATGGAGAAATACTTTTTTGCAGTGACGAGTCAAGTTATGGGAATTTCCATTCCATAGCCTTGTCTGATCAGATAATTTATCTTGTATCATCTGCGCCATCATCCTATTTCCCTTCAGCTATTCTGAGTTTCAGTATGGGTGGAGAGTTTGTTGGCAAGTTTGCTGATGACAGTACCGGAACTATACTTGCCTTGAAAGATGGACATATCTATTCTTTGGGATCAAAAGATGGTGCTGCTCTTTTTAAAACAAAATTTTTTGCAACTCGTGATATTTTGCTTAAAAAATTTGACCCTAATGGTGTGTTGTTGGATTCAAAAGTGTTTGATTTCGGCAAATACGAGAATCCTATGGGGCTTGTAGAACAAAATGATGGCTTGGTGATGATTACATCTTCTGATGAAACTGTCAATATGGGGACAAATATTCTTAACTATTTTATTACAAAAATAGACGAAAATATGCAGAAAAAATGGCAGATCCATTTTGGAACTGATTCCAGTGGATTAGGTGGTATCAGCCAGCATAAGCGGACTTTTTTTGCAAATTATACCGGTATAATTCTGGCAAGTCACAACGATACTTTAGATATGTACACAGTAACAATATCACCAATATTTAAGCCTCAAATCCCTTCACCCGTTTCGCAGGCAGAAAATATTTGGATTTACGACTTGAAAGGGCGGATGTTACCTTTTAATGGTAAACGTTTCGACCCTGTTGCTAATGCTTCAGCGGTATATTTGCAAAAGAAAAAAACCGCCATTGAAGCAGAAAAAGCTATTATTCTAATGCATATAGGTAAATAGAGTTGAAGTTTTTGCAAATGAAGCAGGAGCAACTTACATAGTTATTTGCCTTCCTGATAACAAACATGTGAAAAGCTGAGATGTAAAACAGATCGATAATATTCTGTATAACGGGTAAACTTCAGATTTGTTTTGACAAAGCCTAGGTCATATTATATTTATGAAATGTTATGTATCTTTATTAACAAAATAATTGGTTTCTACAATCAGGTTGCAATTATCCCAATAAATTTAAGGGAGGTACATATGTCATTGATGAAAAGCACTTTCCTGGTATTTATTTCATTAATAATTTTTGTTTCAAAAATTTACGGAGTCTCAGGTACCACTGGTACTCCACTTGGCGGTATGGGTACAGGTTATGTTGTATTTGATGCTCAAACAGGCGATTTTGCTGCAAGTAACAAGATACCTCCATTTGCATCAGGAGGTACTAATGATTTCGAAAACCGAAAATGTAATTCTTCCGGATTCCATTTTTTCGTAAACGGAACGACAGTAATCAAAGCAAAAACAGAGGCTGAAAATTCAATTTTTCCTTTGTATACAGCTGATTTTGTAAATATATCAGATGTTTCTTTTAACCTGCTTGCATTTGGGCCCTTAGTTTCGGGAAATTCTGAAATTAATCTTAAACTGGCACAATCGCCACTGGCGTTTTTTGAAATAGCAGTTCAGAATAACAGTAATGATAATGCAGAAGTTGCAGTGGCTATGGAATTCGCAAATACAACTGACCTGGGCGACAATCTCCTTGGTGGCGCAGACACGGGAACTGCTGTTTCGGAACAAAATGCTATAAGCTTTGATATGGCAGAAGGTGAAAATGCCTTTATGCTTGTTTCGTGTAGCCAGAATGATGCAGCATACTCGGCTGGATCTTTGGGGTCATTTGATTCAGAAGGAATGCTCCAAAATGGCAGAGGAAATCTTACGGCTGCAAAATGTACTATACTACCGGGGGCTATGGTTAGGTTTAGGTTTGTTTTGTCCTGGTTTCGTTATTTCAGTGGTATTGGGAATGAAAACTACTACTATCATAATTTTTATAATGATTCAAAAGAAGCTGCAGAATTCGGCATGGACCATTTCGATCAGGTAAGAAAAAGTTTGAAAAAAATGGTCACTCGGGTTATGGGGTCCAATTTTCCGCAATGGTATAAAGATCGTCTGTTGAACAATCTGTATCCTCTTGTCCATAACATGCAATGTGCAAAGGACGGACGGGTGGCATTCTGGGAGGGACGACTCCCAATAATTGGAGCTCTCCCGGTGCAGGGAAATGCACAAACGTTTTACTCCAATAACTGGCCTGAAGTTCAGTGGCGGCAGATGATGTTCTGGGCACGAACCCAGCATACCGGAGAAAATGAAGATGCGGAATTAAAGGGACAGATTCATCATGATTTTAATACGTCACCGGATCACTGGACTGACGAGGCTCATTATCTTTGTGATTGGGATGATTATCTGCGTGATGATTACTGGTATGAACCAAATACTACACATCGGTCAGATTTAAACAGCATGTTTATCCTTAATGTGTATGAGTTGATGCTGGCAACTGGAGACAGAGATTCTATTATTAAAATTTGGCCTTATGTGAAAAATACCGGCAACCGGCTGATCTATCAGTGTTTTGATCAACATCTGCCTCAACATAAGGTAGGATATGATGATCCGCCAAGAGATATTAATAATTACAGTCAGGGTATGGCTTTAGCTGCTTTCAAAGCGGTGAGAGAAATGGCATTATACATGAAAGACTCTTCAACGGTAGATCTGTTTGGTGAATATTATACAAAAGGAAGAGATGAAATTAAAAATAATATCGAACCCACTTTCAGTATTCAGAATACAAATGAAGTAAACTATATCGCAGGTTATAATTGGGCCAGGTATCTTTGTTTTCCGGCTATTATGGATTTGGACATAATTACAACCGGATATAATAAATTAAAGGAGTCTTTGTTTACTGATTCATATAAATTGTTAAGATCACGCTTTACCATTTTAGATGACTTTTGCGGTACAGGAATTGCAATTGGTAAAGTCGATACTGCTTTTTTAGTTTCAAAAATGGATTATGATTTAATTTATGATAGAGTTCCGGAAGCTGTTTTCTGGCAAAGTACTTACCCGGATTCAGGTGTTTATAATAGTTATACCTCTGCTCCATGTGTCTGGAGATCTTATTTTCAGATTACCGGCTATCTTCTTGATAAGTTGCTTAACCGCCTTTGGATACGGCCAACATTACCTTCTGAAATGAATGGTAAAATCGAGGATGCTCCTCTTTTAAATTCTGATGGATGGGGAACATTGAATTATGAAGAATATAGTAATGAGGCTGTTTGCCAGAAAATGACAATCTCGTTTGATACGCCTGTTTCTATACAGGAGTTTATTTTTAAAGACAATACGGATGGTGCTAGGGTATGTGCATACATTAATGGAACGGAACATATAGTACAACCAGAGGGAACAGGATATGATAAGAACCTTTATGTAAAAATGAACAACCCAATCGCCATTGGGCCCGAGGGAATATTGATTGAAATCTTGAAAGAAAGCAATGTACGAAATGACAGACTTATTCATAAGTCAAAACCAACAGAACTAATTTTTAAAAACAAAACTGCTGGTGCAGGCGGAGCTATTCGCTTTTCTGTTGACAAAGATTGTTATATAAACATTGATATTATTGCTTTAAATGGAAACAGGATAGCAACTATCTACAGAAATCGTCGAATTAAAAAGGGTATTCATATTATTCAATGGGATGGAAAAACAGATTCTGGTTTAAGTGCAGGATCAATGGTAGCTGTTCTTCGTATGCGGAATTCATCGGGTACAGTATCAAAACCGATTTTTGTCAGATAAAAACCAAATTGGGAGATAAAACAGTTAAAATGTTAATGTAATTTATTTTACGAGAATATAATTCAACAGTCTGGAATATCAAGCATTTAAAGGAGTTTAGGTTTGAAAATATCTGCATTTTTTCTGTTATTACTATTGTGTACCAATATATTCTCTTTAACACAGGATGGAAACTGGCTGAGAATGGATGGTGGTACAGCAACAGGAGATTTAAAACAGGCTAGATTGGCAGGGGACTATCTCTGGATGCTGGATGATTATGGCTTTGGAAGGCTACACTTGCCAACAAAAGACTGGTTTTATTTCAGATTCGAAGATTTGAATTTTAGCTCAGATATCAATCACTTTTTTGCTTTGGATTCAAATAATATTGTTTTAACATCTGATGAAAAATTGTTGATTTATAATGGTACTGAGTTTAAAAAAGTTGACTCTCCACTAAGTGTGATTCAAAATATCCTGATGACAAAAGATGGTAAAATATGGATTTTTCGTTGGGGCAGACTCTTCTGTCTGGAAAACGATGAATGGAAATTTTATCGGGTGGATAGTTTGCGGATTGCATTTGAAATGACAGAAGGGGATTCTGGAGAGATCCTGTATCATGACATTGTCTCTTTATGGTCATTCAATGGTTCTGCCAAAACGCTTATTTGTAAAGATGAAAAAAACTATCTTTCAAAACATGTGAAAAGAGACCCGGCTAATGGAAATATCTGGATTTTCGGAATGCCAACTATCCTTGTTACACCAAATTTCACACATGTTTTTTATAACGATTCTACAGGAGATTTCATAAATTATGCGACAACAATAGATGATAAAGGTTATATCTGGGTTGAAAGACATTCAGATCGATTAAGATATTGGGCAAGGGCAAAACCGAAAATCGATTATTCCGGTTCCGGGGAGAATTATTTCGAATATATAGATTTTAAGGAAAAGAAACTGTTTGATTTTTCATTTAAGACAGTTATAACAGAAAAAGGTATTATCGAAATATCCTCTTCAGGTATATATATTCCCGATTCTTCAGGAAATTGGAATTATATATCGTATCATCAACTTTTTGATAACAAACCGGGTCGATATTCACATGTTGATGAATTAATACTATCAAGGGATAGTTCAATATTAATATCAGTTTATCCCGGTTATGTAGCAAGGTATAAGGATGGAACCTGTTATACTTCGGAAACACTTCATAGCATTGATAATATTATCGAAAGAAAAAACGGGAATTTAACAGCGCTCAGCTGGTCTGGCATTTATAAACTGAATAATACCTCATGGGAGCAGGTATCATCAATTTGTGGACAAGATCTTCATAATGATCCTGATGGAAAATTATGGCTTCGTTCAAATGATGGCAGTTGCATTTATCATGAAATAAACGATTCAACATGGGAAACTGTCAATTCATCCAATTCGAATCTTCCGAATAATATTCAAAAAATGATTGTTAGTGAAAATGGTACTATTTGGGTGATGAATCACGGTATTATTGCAAAATCAACTGATGGATACGAATGGGAATGTAAAACATGTAAGGATTTGTCTGTTCCTGATTCCGGTATACTGAGAATGTTTCCAGGTCAGAATAATAAAATTATAATATTATCAAAGCATAATGGATATAAAAAAATATCGCTTTATGATGGTAACAGGCTTGATTCTGTCGGAATAGATACAAATACCAATAAAATTAAGGAGCCTGAGATATATCAGGATTCCAAAAACAATTTCTGGGTAAGTAGCAGTAAGAAAATTGATGTTTTCGGCAATGATGGAAATTTTGCTTTGACTCACAAAAATTGTCCGGTTGTCGAACCTGATGCATGTTTTGCCAGTTTTCTTGAAGATTATGAGGGTAATATATGGATTAGTGGATCTCGGGGTATCGCAATTTACAATAAAGATAATTTCAGCAGTTTTGTCAGAAAAGCAGGAAAACCCATAACTGATATTCGTATTGAATTAAGACCATATTCAAACACATTTTCGGCCAACTTCGTTCTTCATGACGCTGATTGTATCTCCTTGTCTGTGTATAATTTACATGGTATGCTGGTTCATAAAACAGATGGTTTTTTTCAAAAAGGAAGTCATCGGATACCTGTTATGTTTAATGCTGCTACCGGTGAATATATCGTAAATATCTCCAATTCCAAATCCAGATGGATATCAAAATATATTATTAAGTAAACTATAGATAATGTTTAGGTTCATTATGATGTTTTAACATAAAGGCAGCTTGAATATATTCAAAAAATGCACTTTTCTTTCTAAGGGTAGTATTCTGGCTAATACAGTGATTTATGGTTCGCGCATTTGACCAAATCATAAATAAAATATCGTAGTAAATAATTAAGTGTGCATTGCTTTACATCAGGTTC